>NZ_BLIN01000004.1 GCF_009811555.1 Streptomyces caniferus
GACCTCTGCATAGGGGTCGTCCTCGACTTTGCTCCGCGGGTCCGCCCACCCCCCGTTTGAGCCGAACTCCTGAGCCTCACGGGCCAGGATCTCCTTCAGCTCTGCGTTCCGAGCCTCCCCTGCTGCCTTACTCATCTGCTCTGAGTAGTCAGAGGCGATCTCCCGATCCAACGACCACAACAGCGCACGCTTGGCCGCCTCATCAGCGATCCGACACGCTTCCTGGTTCGCTTCCTTATCGGTCGTCACGAAGTCACCGAAGTCACTGATGCTGGTGATGCCCAAGAACGCGAGCACAGCCAGCAATGAAACCGTGATCCCAAGCCAGGTTCCTGCCCGCGCCGCAACCTTTAACGCGCCGCCGTCCCCTGCCCCACTTTCGTCGGACACTTGCCCGCCCGCCAGGCCGCCGCGGGCATCGGTACTGCCCACAATGGTGGGCGGCTCGGTCGGCTCGGGCGGGGCCAGGACGCTCGCCAGATACGCGGTGAACGCCGGATCTTCGGACAGCACCTCCGACAGCTTCTCGTGCAACCGCCAGCGCGCATCGGGATCGTCCGGTGTCTGTTCCACCGCCGATACGGCTTCGACTCCCTGGTCAACGCTGCTCAATCGGCTGCGCACCAGATCGACGGCCATGTTGCCTACCGCACCGCCAGCCGCCTGTGCCACCGCTTCCACCGCAGTAGTCGCCAGGTCCATCCCGTCTGCCATACCTGTCCCCCTCAGACTCCCCGAGGCCCCCCAACCATCGTATTGCGCAGCGGAGTTGAATGACCGGCGAATCGCAGCTCAGGCAGCGTTCACCCGCTCGGTCGGGCGGAGGCCGACTAGTCAACGAAGCCAGCGTTCTAACCAGCAGGGGATTCTTCCGCACCCGCCGACCCACCCGGGAGCGATCCCGGCGGTTACGGTTCCGTACGCCTGCCCGGCAGCACGATCAGCACTGTCACGCTCCACCCCGTTTTCGAGCCCTGGAGGGCCCACAGGGGCAACAGTCCTCGAGGTGGGCGCGGGTGAGGAACGCGGCGAGGGCGCCTGCGGCCTCGGGCTCAGCGGTGGCGAGCTGGTCGGCGAACACCATCTCGTCGACGTCGGCGGCCGGGACCAGACGGGCGAGGGCAGCGAGCAACGCGGCGTGGGTGAGGACAGGCGGCGGTAGGAGGCCGGCTGCGGCGTCGCGGGCGGCCGGGTCGCGGTAGTGCCCGAGGTGCGCGGCCATGGCGTGCGCGAGCCAGGCGTCGACGTCGGTCTGGACGTACCCGCCGGCTCGCCGGGTGAGTTCGTCCCGGACGGCTTCGTCGCCGTCGCGGGGCTCGGTCTGCTCCAGCGTGCCCAGCTCGCGCAGCGCCTGGAGCTCGTCGGCGCGGGCCGCGATCCGGGCGGCTTCCCGCAGTTCGGCTTCCCGGGCGGCGGCGGCCGCGGCGTCGGCGGCGAGCTCGGCCTGGACGACGTCGTCGGTGTCCGGGTCGTAGACGGTGCCCGGCGCCGCGTCGGCGAGCAGCTGGTGCAGGCGCTCCCACTCCCCGAGCTCCGCGCGGCCGCGGACGTCGTCGGCCCGGTCCTCGTGCCGCGAGTCCTGCCGGGCGTCGAACCGCGCTTCCTCGAGGGCCGCCGCGACGGCGCCGGCGTCCATGCCCCTCGCCCGGCGCCGGACGACGCGGCGGCCGATGCGGGCGGGGTCGACCGGCTCGCGGGGCGCGGCCACGCGCGGGGCGAGCGGTCGACGGGTACCGCCGCCGGGCGGCCACATCCTGGTCATCTTCGGCCTCGCATTCGTGGTGAGGAATAAGGGCGGGCCGCCGCCAGAGCGCTGTTGGCGGCCCGCTGAATATGTTTTATAGCAGGCCCTGAATTCGCCCGCGTCAGAACCGGAATTCTATGTACGAGACGTGTGTGAAGTCCGCCCGCAGCCAGCGGCTCGCGTGCCCCATTCCGTGAAATACGACTCGGTGATGGCCTCAGCGACTATCGGATGCAGATCCTCCTCCGTCGCACCAGCCGCCTGAAGTTCGAGGATCTGCTTCGCGTAGGTGGGTGAGATCGCCGTGGTGATGCTGCGCTCGCGGCCGTCGTCCGAGCTGCCTCTGCACGCGAATCCGAAGTACGCCGTCACCTCCACCATCATGCCGCTGGAGGTGGACGCCTGCTCGCGCGCCTGCGCCCTGACCTGCGGTTTCCACTCGAATTCGGTCTCCTCCACCAGCGCGGCCTGGAGGCGCTTCTGGGGCTTCGTCAGCTTCCCGGCGAGGTAGCGCTCCACCGTACGGCGTGAGGTGCCCAGGCGCTCCGCCAGGGCCTTGGTGGACCCCTTCTCTCGCGTGCGAAGGAATTTCATACATGCCTTCGCTGATTTTGGCGCGGGCCGGGTGAAGATCTTCCGCTCCGCCCGCGCGAGGGCCTCCAGGACCTTGCCGCGGCGCGGGGCCGGCTGCTGCTGCTCGTGATCGCTCATGCCGACCATCAGGCCAGCGAGCGATATCTAGGGGCGAAGGCACTTCACCCAGGTCAGACCGGGTGATCCGGTGTGAGGCAAGTAAGGCAAGCGGGGCTTTGTCATGATCCAGGAAGGTGTTTCGACCGAACCGCTTTCTGGACGCCCGTTCGGGGTGCGGCAACGGGTCTGCGAAGTGGTTCGGCCGAACCACTTCCTTTACCGCCGCCGCTAGGACGCGCCCGGCGGCCCTTGATCGCCCCCTACCGCCGTGTCAGACCCGGCCGAGACGATGGGCGGACGACGCCATGACGTGAGGGGAGCGCTGTGAGTTTCACTGCGGTACACGCGGAGCGGGGCCGTCTGGACGCCTCCCAGCCGGATCTCGGCTGCGGCTGGGACTGGAGTGCGATCCACCAGGTGCGGCCGCCGGCCCCCCTGGCATGCCGGGAGTGTGGCCACGGGATGCACGCCAAGGTGTCGCCCCTGGGCCTGCGGTTCTTCGCGCATGCGCCTGGGGCTCCGACGTGCACGCTGGCGGAGGAGTCCATGGCCCACCACCTGCTCAAGCTGGAGCTTGCTCAGGCGGCCCGCACGGCCGGATGGATGGCCGAGCTGGAGGTGAGCGGGCCGGACGGTCGTTGGCGGGCGGACGTCCTCGCCTCCACGGCCAACAGTCGGCGTGTCGCCCTGGAGGCGCAGTTGGCGAGCATCACCGCCGCCGAGATTCGTGCCCGTACGCAGCGGATGGGGGCTGACGGCGTACGGGCCTACTGGTTCAGTGACCGCAGCCGGATTGCTTGGCTGGGCGCCGTTCCCTCGGTGCGGCTGGCCCGGCAGGGCGAGGGCCTGGTCGCCGTCGAGCCCATGGCCCGGTTCACCGGCGCCTACTGGGACCCCAAGCCGTCCATACCGCTCTCCGAGTTCGTGGGCAGGGTCCTCACCTCGCGGTTCGTCTCGCACGCTCCACGCACGCCGCAGCGTCACGTGGCCCGGCCCGTGACGCTGCTGTGGGCCCATCCCAAGTGCGTACTGGCGGAGGCCAAGAAGCTTGGAGATGAGGAAAAGCAGCAGCGCGCGGCACAGGAGGAGCAGGAACGTGCCGAGCGGCGGGGGTACGCCCGGCAGGAGGCCGCGCTTGCCGAACGTACGGCGCGCTCCGACCCAGACCGGGCGGCCCTGGCCCGGCACTCCGCCCGGCTGCCCGGGATCGAGCGAACCATCGCCCAGGCCGCCGACATGTTCCTCACCCGCGTGACTGTCGGCTGGAGTGTGGGAGACAGCCGGTACTCCAGCGGCGTCCCGCTCGTCAACGACCGCGGGACCCTGCTGGCCGTCTTCGACCCGCTCCCGCTGGCCGGCCCCTGTCCCGACTTCCTCCTGGACGTCGGGCTGCCGATGCTCTTCCCCACGGAGGAACGACGCGAGCGCTTCGAGGAGCACCGAGCCACTGGTGAGCGTTTGCGCCGGTTGCGCCAGCAGGCCATAGCCGCGGCGCTCGCCGACGACGAGTGGCCGCCGCGCCCCGGTCCTCCTGAGCCTGAGTCCCCGTAAGACGTGGCTCTACCTGCACCGTGGGTCAGAGATAGGTGACCGGAGTCACTTCTGTGCGAGTTGCGACCTTGGTTCGGCCGAACCAAGGTCGACGCTTGTCGTACGTGTCCAACGTGCCTGAACAGCCCTCGGATATCTGTAAGGCACGGGATCTTCTGGCTACTTGCCAGACTTGTCTGACGCTTCGAAACGACCCGAGATAACGAACCTCTGTGGTTAGAGGCCGGAGCCCGTGCGGGTAAGCCCCTCTTGGCGCGAACCGGGCAGGTCCGCGTCGGGCGCACGGAAGACTGAGCGACACAGTCAACTGCCCCGGCCTGCCCGGCCACAGCACTCTGGGAGATCACGTGACGTCCGAGCCTTCTGCGAGCCAAGCCCTGACGGAGGCCATCGGCCACTACATGAACGCCGTCGCCGCTGCCCTTCTGGACGAAGGCGTGCCGGTCACGGGCGTACAGGGGTCGGGCGACGTGCGCATCCTGGCCGTCGGAGATTCCGGGACCGACGTCGACGGGCACCTCAGCTTTAACACGTCCTTCGAGCGGGGCCTGTACCCGGACTCCGAGAACGTGGATCTGCACTGGTCGGGCACCTCGGGTTGGTGCCTGCTCCCGTTGAAAAATGACGACGCCGACTTCTACGGTCACGCCCGCTGGATCGGGGCCGGCCTGGTCCCGCCCGTCGACCGAGTCGTCTCCTTCGTGGCCACGGCCAGGCTTTCGCCAGCGGAAGCAGGCAGCAGTGAGCGGCCTTTCTACCGGACGTCAGGAAGCGATCTCACCGAGCTCCACCAGCGCCTGGCGGCTTTTGTCCCGGACCCGGAGACCCTGCGGGGCCGTACTTACGGCGTGTGCTTCACCAGCCTGGTCAACCGCGTCTATACCGCCAGGGTGGCCGGTGCCTTGAACTCGCCGAACGACACCGAGGTGTCGGTGGCTCTGCGTCCCGGGGAACTCGAAGCCTTGCGTCATTTCCTGGAGTACACCCAGACGCGCGCCACGGGACTTCTGGGGGCCTACGCCCGCCATTTGACCGAGGACCTGGACAACCGCCGCCAGTTCGCCGCGACGTCCTCCCATCGGGCGATGGAGGTCGCCCGCTCGATCCGCAAGCAGCTGCGCGACCGACAGCAGCGCGGGAAGTAGCCGCTGACGGCCGCAAGCCGTTGAGCACGGATCGCGCGCATGAACATTCGCCCCTCGCGGAGACGCGGGCGAGCCCGGACCATGTGGTCGGGTAGCCGGGTCACGGCAATGTGATCCGGCTACCCGACCACATTGGATGAGTGCGTGTGTTGCCCGTCCCCCGCGGAGACACGTCGAGGGCCTGGAAATCTGTGCCGAGGCACGGTAGTTGTCACACCGGGATGCGCCGCCCTGCGGATTCCCGCGAGCGAGGCGCCGTAGTTGTCACCGACGAGGCAAGCTACTTGTCACTCCTCGGGGGGTGCTTCGCTCGCGGCCATCCATTCTGGCGGGGTGCCTGTCTCATGACACTCTTCGGCGAGATTCAGTATGCGCGCGAAGCTGCACCGAAGCCCGGACGCAGCAAGCACTCCCACCGCCTTGCGGAAGGCTGGATCATCGGCCATTGCATGGTCGTGGCGGCTCATCAGCAGGACGGAGAGCCAACCGCCGTCGGTGTGTGCCCAGTACAGGGCGGAGATGTACGCGTCTTGGGACACCCCAAGGTGAGGCAGCACACCAAGGAGCACGCTCGCCGTTCGCGCTGACCTGCGCTGATCAGGCTCGAGTAAATGGACTACGCCCTTGCCGTTCATCGCAGCTGCCGATGCACGGCGTCCAGCCCTGGTGACAACAAGTCTGCCCATGTGACAACTATCCTGCCTCGGTTCAAAATCGTCGGTTCCAGGCCCTCACGCATGCCGTGGGTCAGAAGTCGAGTTCCACGTAGTCGATGTCGGTGAACTCGACCAGGAGGCCGTCGGCGCGGCGGCCGCGGTCCTTGAAGTAGATCTCCTGCAAGCCTTCGGCGGCGATGTTCTGCAACTGCTGCTCGGTGGCGCCGGCGGCCTGCGCGTCGAAGAGCCGCGCGGCGTAGGCGGGCGGGAGGTGTTGAGTGATCAGCCGGATCCTCCCGTCGTCGGTGGTGCCGGGGGCTGCGGTGAAGCCGAACCGGGCCCGGGTCTCGATGCTGATGCCGCCGGTCTGCGCGGCGCGGCGCTGGGCCTTCTCGCGTACCTTGGGCTGCCACCTCTTGCGGACCTCGCGCTCTATGCGTGCGGCGAGGTCTTTGCGGGGTCGCTTGATCTGGTCTTTGACGTACCGCTCTACGGTGCGCTGGGAGATGCCCAGGAGCTGCGCGACGGCTTTGGTTCCCTTGTGTTGTTTGACCAGGAATCGCATTTGCGCGCCCGCTGACTTGGGGATGGGGCGGGTGGTGTTGGCGGCCGCGGCCTTCTCCAGGCTGTCGCCGAGGATGCCCACGTCGGTCTCCTACTCTCCGCTGTCGGGGGCGTCGTCGCCCTTGATGTGCCGGGCCGGGTTGATCTGATCGTCCTCGATGGTCTGGGCGAGCCAGAGGAAGTCGCGGGTGCCTTCGTGCTTGACCATGCCGGGGCTGACGCCGAGGCGGAACCCTCCGGGCAGCGGCTTGCCCTCGTCGGTGCGGGGCATGAAGTCGAGTGGGCTGGGGCCGTGGGAGAGGTAGACGGCGCAGTCGGACAGAATCGCCACGGGGAACAAGCCCGCCCGCGCCCATGCCGTCAATTTGCGGTGCTGGTTGGTGCGCACCTTGCCGATCAGCTCTGCCCTGGCATGCGGACTCCAGGTGGCACGGGAGAGGGCCGGCCAGGGCTCGCCGAACTTGTGCTTGATGCCCTGGGGGCGCTCGCGCAGCTTGCCGATGCCGCCCTTGACCGTCGACTTGATGGCCGAGAGAACGGCCGCCTGCCCCGGGTCGACACTCTTGTGCCGGGCCATCGCGGCGAGGAAGTCGGCCTCGCTCATGCCGGCTTCAACGCCGAGGTCGGCCATGGTGGCCATGTAGGCGTCACGCAGACGGGTGTACCAGGCGTCGAAGTAGGCCCCGTGCTCGTAGCGGACGTATGCCTCGGCCGGCTGGATGGGGGCGCCGAGTTCGACCGCGTAGGCCACGGTCGAGGTCGAGTACCAGGCCGGCCCGGTCGGGCGGGTGCCCTTCGGTGTGAACGGGTTGGGGAGCCGGGGGTCGGTCTCGATGTGGGAGAGGTCGACGAGCCAGGAGCCGGGCAGCTTCGGGTCGAACGCCGGGTTCTCGACGTGGGTTGCCGGGCCGGTGCCGATGACGAGGCGGTTGGCGGCCGCGGCGAAGGCCATGTTGACGTCGAGGCCGACCGCATGGGTGAAGCCTTCGGTGCACTCCTCGTCGGTGAGGGGGCGGAACCAGTCGTACGCCTCCTCGTCGATGACCTGGTCCGGAGTGCGCACATGGTGGCGGGGGTAGAGGGCAGCGACGAGCGGATGCTCGGCGGGGGCCTCGGGCGGTGCGGGATCGAACGGTTCGGTCAGCGAGCCGGGGTTCGGCCCGGACACCCAGGAGCCGGTGGCCGCGTCCTTGACCGCGCGGGTCGGCGGGCGCAGCGCACTCATCAGCTCCAGGCCGCAGACGGCCGTGGAACCGCGCGGGGTCAGGACGCGGGTGGCGTACGTGCCGAGCACCGCGGCGACGTCGGCCGGCGGCAGCTGGCCGGTGTCGCCCCAGGAGCGGGTGTCGAGGGCGCCCCACGGCAGGATCGCGAACTGTACGCACTGCCGCTTGCCGCCCTCGGCCGGGCGGTAGACCCGGGCCCAGGGGCCGAACCCGCGCTTGGTCAGCTTCCACTTGGCCCTGGCCAGCTGCTTGACGACCTTGTGGTCCTCCGCAAGTCGCAGGCCGCGGCGGTCTTCCAGGACGGCCGGCAGCCCGAGCTGTTCGGCCGCGGCGTCGGTGAGCACGAGGAGCGGGTCGGCGTCCTTGCCGTGGCGGTTGAGGCGGGGCGCGCCCAGCTTCGCTTCGGTCAGCGCCCAATCGACCAGCGCGGGGAAGGTCTTGGCCGGGCAGTCCAGGACCAGGCCGCCGACGCAGTACGCCAGCACCGTGCCGTCGGCGTCGACGTCGACGACCGCCAGCGGGCCGTTCTCGAACCGAGGGTCGGTGCCGCCCGCCGGGGTGCCGGCCGGGGCCGCCTTCCGCGCGCCGGGACGGCGCGACGTCTTCGAGGTCGGCCTGGAGGTGGCGCGCGCCGGGCGGGGCGCGGCGGGCGGCGCAGCGGCGACGGGGGCCGGCGCGGGGGGCTGGGCCTCGAGGGCCTTGACCGGGGGCAGCCGCTCGGCTTCTGGCAGGTCGAGCGCGCCAGTGACCGTGGCCGGCGCCGCAGCGTCGGCCGGGGCGGGGTAGAGCTCCGCGAGCTGCTTGAGCAGTCGCGCGTATGCCTCACGCTCCGGGCCCCGGGGCTCGGTCGGCTTCTTGGTCGACTCCCAGGCGGACACCGTGGCCCGGCGCACCTTCAGTGCGCCGGCGACTTCGTCCAGCGTCAGGCCGTGCGCGGTGCGCAGCCGCTTGCGTTCCTCTGCCAGCGGCAGCGGAGAGCGGGACGCGACCAGCGCGTCGACCGCGTCGAACATCTCGGACATGGAACACCTCCGAATCAACACCCTATCTCGCAACCCGTACGGATCGCGTACTTTTGCCGTACGGATAGCGTACGAAGTGCGTTCGATGGGTTCGGGCTGGGTGATCTGGCCGGATTGGTGGCTGGTTCTCACGAACGCGCACCGGCCCGAGACGCTGGTCGCTACCGTCGCGACCATGGCGAAGGGGAAGACCGGTCCGGTCGACTGGGCGATGCGGGTGGTGCTGTGGCTGTACGCGCTCGTGAGCATCCCGCTGTACCTGTGGTTCCTGCACCACATGGGCGATCGCTGGGGCCGGCAGCTGCCCGCCGACGACGACCTGCGCTTCTGGTTGCCGATCGTCGTTCCGCTCGCCGCGTTCAGCTTCACCACGATGTCCAGCACGTCCTGGTGGTGGAGCACCGAGGACCGTCCGTTCCTCCTGGGCCGCAAGGACTGGCGGTTCATGATGGTCTTCGTCGTCGCCCTGTCCCTGATGGCCGGCTTCTTCGGCTCCGCGCACCGGGACGTCGTCGCTGTGTTGCTGACCGTGATGGCCACGACCATCGGCATCGCCGGTCTGTGGCTCCTGCCGCCGGCCCTGTCGCCGCGGCTGCTCGACACCCTGCGCCCGAAGAAGGCGCCGGCGGACCTGTCCTGACGACGCCCGAAGGAGAACGTGATGAGACTCGTCTGGCTGGCCGCGATCAGTGTGCTCGCCGTCGTGATGGCGGTGTTCACGCCGTACGTGCTGCGCACCGAATCGACGTGGCAGGCCGCTGCCTGGCTGGTCATGCTCGCTGCCATGCTCACCGGCATCGCCGTGCTCATCCGCGCAGAGCTGCTGTTCCGCCGCCTGGAGCGAGACGCGCACAGCGACGTCTCCGAGACCTGATCCGCCTGCCGAGAGCCCGCATCCAATCGACGACGCCCTCGCCCGCCGCCCCTGACGCGGTCCTGCCCAGCGATGCCGTCTGCGGGACCGCGGCCCGCCGGGGTAGGGCCGGCCTTCAGGGGCGCGGGCTCCAGGCCCTGCAAGCCGCGGACGTTGGCGTCGAGCAGCGCCCAGGGCCTGGAGCCCGCGCCAGGACCGTAGTGGAGCAAAGGCCGTACGGGTCGGCGGCCATGCGCTGCACCCCGGAGCGGATACCGGTCCGCCTCTGGTGTGACGTGTACTGCATCCCCGTTGCACTTGTTAAGCCGATGGCACGGAGTACCTTCCTCCGTTTCGATTGCCGACAGCGTTTGCGCAGGCTGATCCACTGCGGTGGTCTGAACCACCAAGTCCGTTGGGCACTCGGTGCCCTGACGGGCTGTCGGTTCCTACCAGGGTTTGCTCAACGTGTGGCCATAGGTATCGACCGCCCCGAGTAACATGCCGGTTACCAATCCTTCAACCGGATGATGAAAGTGCGCGGGGCCCCGGGACTCCACGCGCGAGTCCGGAATGGAGGTACGCCCGAATGACGTCCCACAAGGAGCAGCGTCAGTCGGGCCGACGCAGGCGCAAGGCCGTTGGAGTGCGGGCAGTGCTAGTCGCCCGCAAGGTGGGGAAGGTTGCGGTACCGCTGGGGTCGATCATTTCGACCGTCATCCGGCTGTACGACTTCGCAACGCGCCACCTGCTCTGACGACCCTGGGCCCCGGCCGGGTGTAGCCGGCCGAGGCCGTGGTCTGCGGTTGGTCCGGTAGCTCTGCCCCTGTGCCAACCAAGCCTCGGGGCGGGGCTACCTTCATTTGTCCCGCACGTCGTCTGTGCACGCGAGCGCACACACGGGAACTGTGACCTGTGTCACTAGCCCCCTGGAAACCCTGCCATCTTCTCTCGACTTGAAGGGGATTGCCATGCGCTGGGTCACTCTCGTGGGCCCTAACTGGCGGCATGCCCCTCTCGTGCTGAAATCCCCTCCCACTGTGACGCACATCACACCCAAGTGGGGGTATTCAACTTCCCGACAGTGGGCGGACGTCGAGATCTACGGCCAACGCTTCACATTCTGGCAGTAAAGATCGCGTCCCAGTCTCCCGAACCCCGGGTGCACGTGCACCCGTACGCGCAAACCGGTCGCCGAATGCCATATAACGCCATGAATCTTGGTGAGCATCCAGCGGGGCGCCTCCTACCACAGCCCACTGACAAGCAGAGGGCGCACACGGCCGCCAACTCCCGCCCGGTTTCATTGCCGTGCGGGTCGCTCCGGGGTTGGTTGTCAGTGGCTGCTGCCACCATCCGGCCATGCCGATCACCCGGGAATACGCGCACTCGGTTTTCGGGGACCTGACGCAGAACGCCATGGTCCCCCTGCACCCTGACGATCTCCTCCACATGCCGGGCCTGCGCGAGCACGGCCACGTCTTCTTCGGCGACATGGCCGTGCGCTGCTACAAGCACAAGGCGCGCTGGATGTACGACGAGCGGGACATCCGCCGCACCGGGCAGGCCCTCGCGGAGCTGCGCCTGGACCTGGACGACGTCGTCGACATCCAGCTGCCCACGTACCGCGACAGCGGCCCGGAGGACTGGCACCGCGTCGACTGGCGGCGCCGGATGGTGTCTCAGATGTTCTACCTGGCCCGCCACAAGGCCCACGACGGGCGCCCGTACGAAGAACGGAACGACTCCTGGCAGACGGTCGGGGCCAACGGACTGCCTGGAGACCTGACATGGGAGGAGTTCGCCGCTGCCGGCAGCCGGTCGCACTCGAACATGGGCGGCACCCGCCCTCTGGAACTGCTGACCTGGTCAGGGGAGAAGTGGCTCCTGCCACGCGCCTACGTCGACCTGCTGGACCGCTGGGCCCAGCAGGAGGACGACCTGGTCGACCGGGCCCGGGTCTGCTCCTCCTGCGGCCGCCAGGGCCCGCACTGGGGCAGCTGGAGGACACCGACCAGCAAGGGCTACGTCACCCGGTGCCCACCGTGCTCCGGAGCGGCCTTCCGCCCCTACACCGGCCACCTGCGCGGGGTGCAGTACGACTCGGCCCGCCGGCGCGGCACACGGGCCGACGAGTACCTGTGCCAGCTCTGCAAGGGGAGCCAGGCAGCGGGGTGGGACCACTGCCACGAACACGGCCACGTTCGAGGGCCGCTCTGTAGCAGCTGCAACACCCGCGAGGGCACGACCCCGCCGTACTACTTCCTCCAGTCCGAAGGCGGCGCGCAACACCTCCTGGAGTGCCGCAGCTGCCTCCAACAGCGGACCCTGCCCCGCCGGTTCCACCTGGCCGTGGTCTGCGCGCACCTGGAGCTGACCGAACGGCACGGGCGCTGCCGCAGGCAGCCGTACGCGCGCGAAGTGGAGCACGCGAGGGGTGTGCACCACTTCCGGCTGGAGTGCAGCGGCTGGCACATGCCCAGCACGTGGACGAAGGACGTCACGGAGTCCGAGGTGGCCGCGCTCGTGCGGGCGTTCGTCGACCAGGCCCTGGCCACACCCGAGGCCGACGGGAACGGGCCGCGCTGTTGAGCAGCTCGTGTGCAGGGCCTCTTGGCCCGCAGCGTGGGGAAACGTGGCGTTTGCGCGGTGGCTCCCGCCTTCGTCGGGAGCCACCGCGGGAGGTCTAGTGCTTGTCGGGAATGGTGTCGTCGATGATGACGGACGGCTCGGGGTCGGACTCACTGCGGGCGGCTTTGATCTTGTCGATCTTCGGCGCCAGGGCGTCGTAGACGCGTCGTGAGGCCGCGGTGTTCTCCTGTTCCCCGTTGGCGACGGCGGGGTGCCCGTTGTCGTCGAGCTCCTTGAGGTACGCGACGAGGTTGGTGCCCGTCATGGTGACGCGGACCAGTCCCCGGTTCGCCCGCGGGCCGGAGGAGATGTTGGAGACCGTCGCTTTGACGGAGTTGAGGCCCGCCTTCGGTTTCGTCTCCTCCCACAGATCCTTCGCACAGACCAGGGTGATGCGAGCCAGGCCGGCTGCCTTGGACAGCCTCTCGTCGTGGCCGGGAGGGGACTGGGCGGAACATCCGGTCAGGACTGCGGCGGCAGTCAGGGTCCCTACGAGTGTCTGTGCTCGCCACGGGGAGCGCTGGAAGATCTTCACCGAGCCATGGTCGACTCCACCTCGGTCGATGACGCACCGTTTACATTACGTCGACTGAAAGTAGCCACGCCGAGTCCGGATCTCGGCGTGAGAGCTGGAGAACCGCGCCGACGGGTGGCGGCCCGAGGGGACACGGCGGAGGGGCGCGGCGATCACGCTGGCGGGTCCGCCGGTCGTGCGTCACTTCACGAGCGGCGGTGGAGTCGTGACGGGGGTGTTGGCGTTGCCGGCGGAGGCGGGTACTGCTCGGTCCAGCCGTTCAGCAGGTGCTGGTACGCGGCCAGGCGCGGCGGGCGGGGGGTTGTGCGGCCCGTCTCCCAGCCGTTGACCGTTTCCCGTTTCGTATGCAGAGCGGTGGCCACGTCCTGCTGGGTCAGGCCGGCTGCTTCGCGCAGCCGCTTCCGCTCGGCCGGCGGCGGGAGCAGCGGGCCGCGGGCCAGCAGTTCCTCAGCACGTGCGATCAGTTCTTCTTCCGTGGGCATGCGGCGACCTCCTGCCCCCAGGCTATCCGAAAGCCGCAATGAACATCACTGCGAGCATCACCGTGAACATCACTTTGAACTTAACTCCCTGGCTCACACGTGTGTATGATCGCGCTCCGTAGGAGCCAGTGGACGGGCGAACTCAAGGGGAATGCGGTGAAGGACGCGGACGTCACACCGGTCGTGCTGAGCGAGCACGAGCACGAAGAGATCTTGGCGTCCCGGATCCTGCCGACCTGGACCAAAGACGCAGTCCCCCAGGATCAGCCGGTGGTGGTGCTCGTCGCCGGAGGGCCGGGCAGCGGCAAGTCCACGCTCATCGACCTCCTGCACACGGTCCTTGACCATCGGGGCGGCGCGGTGCGCGTGGGCCGAGACCTGTACAAGGCGGCTCACCCCGCGTACGGCGAGCTCATGCGCAGCGATGAGCGGACGGCCGGGGTCAAGGTCCGTCCGGATGTCCTGCGGTGGCAGGCACAGGTCGAGGAGTACGTACGCCGCCGGCGGCTCGACGCGGTGGTGGAAACCCCGCTGGCCGACCCGGAACAGGCCCGCGCCTACCGGGCGGCTGGCTACCGCGTCGAGCTGGTGGCACTGGCGACATCCCCGGCCGTGACGCAGCTGAGCGTGCTGGACCGCTATCTGGAGACCGGCCGGTACATCTCCTGGGACAACCTCGACGACTGCGCGCGGCGCCTGCGCGAGTCCGTGGAGACCATCGAGGCCGAACAGCTGGCCCACCGGGTCATGGTCGTCCGGCGTGACCTGGATGTGCTGTACGACAACGCGCTGACCGAGCAGGGCCGTTGGCGGTCCCCGGCCGGCGCGCACCAGGCGCTGCTTGCGGAGTGGGCGCGGCCGTGGACGGCGCCGGAGACCTGGCGCTTTCGCCGCCAGGTCTCCGGGGTGCAAGAGCAGCTGCACCCCGCGGTGGCTACCGCTCAGCGACGTCTTGCCGTGGCCGGCGGTCTGGAGCGGGCCTGCGCGCTGGCCGAACCGGTGCGCCGCATCGCCCAGCCCCTCACCGTTCCGCCGGGGGTCGACTACCACCGTCTGTCCGCCGACGAGCACGCCTTCGTCTTCAACGAGCTGATCGTGCCCAGCTACCTGAGCCACATCACCGCGCAGGACGAGCCGGTCGTGCTGTACGTGATGGGTGCCCAAGGGGCCGGGAAGACCCGAACGTCGCGCCTGCTGCGCCGTGCGCTGCACCGTCGCCGGCCCACACGGATCGAGGGCGGGATGTTCAAGGCGATGCACCCCGACTACCGCCGCCTCCTTCAGGAGCAGCCGCGCACCGCCTCGGCCCGGATCAGGGCCGACTACCGGGCCTGGCAGGACCAGGCCGAGGCCTACGTACGCGCGCGCCGCGGTGACCTGCTGATCGAGATCGCCCCGGACAGCGTCGGCCACCTGATCGACAGCGCGCGCCGCCACCACCGGGCGGGCTACCGCGTGGAGCTGATCGTCCTGGCGACGCGTGCCGCAGACAGCCGGCTGGGCACCGCGACCCGGTGTGCCGAGGTGGCCCGCCTCGGCGGCACCCCCCGCTTCACCTCAGCCGCGGGCCACGATGCGACCTTCCACGTTCTCGCCGACGTGCTCCGCGCAGCCGAAGGCGAGCCGCATACCGTCGACTCTGTCTCCGTCATCCGCAGGGACCTGAGCGCGGTGTACCGCAATGAGCGCACCCCGGACGGAACCTGGGCACGGCCGCCCCTGGGCGGGCACGCCCTGGAGGCCGCGCAGCAGCTCCCCTACACCCCGGCCGAAGCCGGCCAGTTCCTCGCCACGCTTCAGCGCGTGCAGGCCGAGCTGCCGCAGTACCGGTCAGATCTGGTCGAGATCGCCGCGCTGGCCAGGCCACTGATGCCGGCTCACCTGCAACCGCGCACCCTCGCCTCCACGCGCACCTCGGCGCCGCTGCCCGTCCCCCTCCACCAGGGCCCCGGCTACTGGCCGCCCAGCTCCCTGGCACGGGCCGCGTAACGGGCCGCGATCTCGGCCACTTCCTCAGGGCCGGCGTCCTGCAACGCCTCCCGGTCGGCGGCACACGCCGCCAACTGCTCCTTCAGGGCCTTCAGACGCTCCTGGTCGGGCGCTGCGGCCCGCCGTTCGATAATGATCTGCTCCGCATACAAGGAGCTCACGTCCTGCACCAGCTGCTCGGCGGCCTCGGGGGTCACATGCTCAGACAAAGCGGGGTGTCCTTCGGGTATCGGAACCAAGGGATGTCGGCGCCATTGTCCCGGCCGAGACCTGGCCGGATCGGACCCGGGTTACGGCAAGGGATCGCGCGGCAGGGGCCAGGCCGCATAAATTGATACCGCTGATGATCTTTCTCAGGGGGTGTCGTGGCGCGGGATCTACGGATGCTGTTCGGCGTAAATGACCGGTCCGTTGCGGCCGAAGAGGCCTTCACCAACCGCCAGGCCCAGTGGCAGGCCGTCGTCACCACGCTCACCGACCACCTGCACCGAGTCGCCGACCCCGCCTTCGACGTCGAGGACCTGGCGAGCCCGAGGCACAACATCCTGGTCGGCCACGGCGTCGGCGGCATCGGCAAATCCACCTTCTCCCGCAAGATCGAGGCCGCGCTCACCCACCAAGGCGGTCGTCCCGCACAGTGGGGTGCCCCTTCCTGGCCGATTGAGCGGATCCTGCCCCTGCGCATCGACCTCGCCCGGTCCACCGGCATCGACTTCGAACGCGTGGTGCTCTCCCTCCGCCTCGCGATCGCCGCCCTGGGCCGCCCCATGCCCGCCTTCGACCTGGCCCTGCGCCGGCACTGGGAACGCAACCACCCCGGCGAACCCCTTGAGGAATACCTGCGGCGCGGCGGCCTGTTCAGCCGGTTCACCAACGCGGTCAACCTGCCGCAGCAAATGCAGTCCACACTGTCCGACGTCGCCCAGGCCCTGGCCATGCCCGGCACCGTCGGCGGCGCTCTTGGCCAGCTCACCACCACGCTGGTCGGCGCCCTGCGCGAACGACGCCGGAGCGTACGCGCGCTGGCCGGCTGCGCGCGCCTGGCCGACATCCTCGAGGCCGAGCCCGACCTGGAGACCCTGAGCTTCGCCACCCACCTGCTCGCCTGGGACCTGGCCCAGCTCCCCGCCGCCCAGCAAGTCATCCCGGTCATCCTGTTCGACACCTTCGAAGACGTCGGCGACCGCACGAACCGGGATCTCGAACGGCTGCTGCAGCGCATCGTGTGGCTGATGCCCCAGGCGTTCTTCGTGATCACCGGCCGCAACCGGCTGCAATGGGCCGAGGACGGCCTGCACGGACAACTCGACTGGACCGGCCCCACCGCCTGGCCGGGCCTGGCCGACCACCCGCCCGCCTCCCACGACAACACCGCGGCCGCCCAGCGGCAGATCCTGCTCGGCGACTTCTCCCCCGAGGACTGCGAAGACCACCTCGCCCGGCGCCTGTCCCGCGACGGACACCCCCTCATCAACGACAACCTGCGCCATGCCATCGCCGCCCGCTCCCACGGCCTGCCCCTCTACCTCGACCTGGCCGTCATGCGCTTTTTGGAGATACGGCGCAGCGGACGGGATCCGCAGCCGGCCGACTTCGGCGACTTCCCCGCCCTGATCTCCCGCACGGTCAGCGACCTGACCACCGACGAGCGGCACGTCCTGCGCTCGGTGTCCCTCCTGGACGCCTTCTCCGTTCCCCTGGCCACCCAGGTAGCCGGCCTCACCCACGACGCCGCGGCGCTGCGGCTCACCGAGCGCCCCTTCATCCGCGAAGACCCCCAAGGACTGTGGCCCTTCCACCTCCACCAGGTGGTCCGCTCCGCGATCCGCCACGCCGAAGACCGCACCGACGACCGCTGGTCACCCCAGGACTGGCACCGGGCAGCCACCCGCGCACTCGCCGCCCTTGGCCACGAATGGCGCCACGGGCCGCAGCGTAATCGCACGATGCTGATCGACTGCCTGCGCCAGGGCCTGCGCCTGGCCCGCGACCACCACCTCGAAGACCTCGGCTGGCTCACCGACGCCGCCTTCGCCTACACCGACGACTCCGTCTGGGAACCCCTCGCCTCGCCCACCCACACCCCCGGTACCGAGCCGCAGCCGGGCCCGGACACGCCTGCCGACGCCCTGGCCGAGCTCCTCGCCGCCATCGCCCGCCGCCAGCACGAGCACCGCGCACGCACCGCCGAGCGCCTCACCGCCGTCCTGGATACTGGCCTGCTGTCCGGCGAACTTGCCGACCTCGCGCTGTACTACCGGGCCAAAGCCCACAAGGACCTCGCCCGCACCGACGAAGCCCTTACCGGCATGCGCCAAGTCGCCGAGGCCGACGGCCGACTCGCCCCGCGCGGCCGCCGCGGCCTGGCCCAACTCGCACGGATCCGCGGAGATTTCCCCACTGCCCTGGCTGCCGTCCCCGCCCTGGGATGGAAGGGCCGCCACCACCGCGTCCTGGGCCATATCTGGTTCCCGCACGGCGATATCGAGCGTGCCGCCGCCGCCTTCGAGGCCGCACGGGCCGAAGCAGAGCAGCATGAGGCCCCGGGCGAGCGGGCCATCGCCCAGACCCTCCTCGCCTTGGTCACCGCCTTCACCGACCCGCTGCGCGCCGACGACGAACTCGCCCTCGCCCACCAGTACCTCGCCCCCCTCGACCAGCGCGCCACCACCTTCTACGCCGCCGTCGCGGCCCTGGTGCGCGACGCCGGCACCGACGGCGACGTCACCGACCGCGCCGCTGCCCTGCACGCTGAGAGCACCGGCGCCGGCCTGCCCTGGCTCACCCCGCTCATCGAAACCGCCACCGCCTTCCACCACGCCGTGCGCGGCGCCGACGACGACCTCACCGCCACCCTCGACCGCCTGCGCGAGGTGACCGCTGACGGCGACTTCGCCTACTACGTCGACATCGCCACCGCCATGGGCGACCTGCCCGAGCCCGCCGGCAGCGCCGTCCAGTGGATTGACGACGCGCACACCGTCCGGCAGCGGTGGCGCGGTCTGGTCACCGCCCGCCAGGACCACCTGCACGGGACGCAGTAGCCGACGGCGCTACCGTTCGTCGGCGCGAAGCCGGCTTGGCCGCGCTGCCGCGGAGGGCTTCAGCCGGGAAGCTGGGGTGAACGAACCGCCAGAGCGGCGCCGGTCCGGCGGTTTGTTCACCCTGAACGGACCTCGCCCGCTCTTCGCGGGGTGCCGATTGTTCAGGGTGAACGAACCTCCCCATACGACGTCGGGTAGGAGACGCGGGTGAGCGAGACTCCGTACGGCTTCGACGCAGCGAAGCTTCGCGCGGCCCGCTCTGCCGCCGGGGCGTCGGTGCCGCGGATCGCCCGGCAGGCCCGGGTGTCCGAACGTGCGGTGAGCCTCTACCTCGCCGGGTCGCGCGTTCCCCGCCCGGAGGTGCTGCCGCGCCTGGCGGCCGCCGTCGGCGTCAGCCCGGCCGACCTGTGCACGGTGGAACACGAGCGCCTGGTGCATCTGCGGGTGTGGTCCGGCCGGAGCCGGGCCACGATGGCCGAGGCGTTGGGGATGGCGGAGGAGACCTACCGGCTGCTGGAGACCACCGGCCGACTCGGCCGCGCCGCCGCACGATTCCAGCACCACCTGGACTGCTGGGTGCTCTGGAAAGACTGGGCCGCCCCGGTGTACGGCGTCACGCCCGAGCGGCTCGCCGCGGCCACGGAGGCAAGCCGGGAGTACTGGCCGGTGCTGCGGGCGGAACGGTTTCGCCGAATCCGCGAGTACGACCCCGAGTTCGCCGACCATCTGGAGCAGATGCTCGGTGAAGAGCCGTAGCGCCAGAACCGTCACCTGAGCCTGTGGCGGGTCCGGGTCAGGAAGCGGCGTCGGGGATGATGCCCTGTGCACGGGCGAGACCCGCAGCCACTGGTCGGTGGTCGCTGTCTCATCCGGCATACACAGCATCCTGGCAGCCCCCGCACCCACCCGAGCTCCGGCGCTGCGTAGCAATTGCGTGACGCGCCGGGCAATACTGGGGGCATGACCGTGCAGTCCCCTTCGTCTCCGCCGAACGCGTTCGAGCTGTTGTGTGCCCAGTACGCAAAGCGGCTGCCCGCGCGGCTGGAGGACCTGAGCGGCCCCGCCCGCGGCACGGTCGACCTGCCGCTGCACGTGGTCTGGTCGGGCCGCCGCTCCTACGGACTGGAGCAGCCGCGCTCCCGGATGAGCCTGTACCGCACCGTCCTGGCTGAAGGACAGCGCCAGGACCTGATCAACTTCCTCAGCCGGGATCTGCTCATCGAGCAGTGGCCTGTGCTGCGCACGCTGATCAGCCGGCCGGTCAGGGACGTGTGGGAAGCCGCTTTTCCCGAGCTCTCCACCGCGAGCGCCGCGACGGCCGCGTGAATCTGACAGATCTGCACCGCCGGCTTCTGGCCGACGTCCTCGCAATCGGCACGCCCTACCCGCTGGTGATCACCGGTGGGTACGCCGTGCAGGCCCACGGTCTGGTCGACCGGCTCTCACAGGACTTGGACGTGGCCACCGAGAGCCCGGCCCCGATCGACGAGATTGTCCGTACGGTCGGCGACGGCCTGGCCGAGCGTGGCTGGGGCGTGCGGCACATCGAGTCCAGTCCGCTGTCGGGCCGGCTGATCGCTACCGACCTCGCCACGGGCGAGGAGTGCGAGGTCGATGTCCTCAAGGAGGCGTTCTGGGCGCCGCCGACGGTCACCGAATACGGGCCGGTTCTCGCATTGGACGACGTGATCGGCACGAAGGTCCGCGCGCTCGCGGACCGCGGCGCGGTCCGCGATCTCATCGACGTCCACGCCGCCACACGGCATCGCTCCACCGCGGACCTGGAAAACCTCGGCCGCCGCCATGCCCGCTTTGAATTCAGCCTCCACGACCTGCACGACCGCCTCGCCGGTGCCGAGTGGTGGGATGACCAGGACTTCGCCGACTACGGCCTGAGCCCTGAGCAGACAGAGGATCTGCGTGCCTGGGCCCTGGGCTGGGCCGGCGATCTCGCCACCCGGCTTCACTCCGGGGAAGACCCGCACGACAACTGACCTCACTGCGGCGCAGCGAAGGGGCCGGCGTCCCGAGAACGGGTTAGGAGGGCCTTCTTCGACCCGATGCTCAGCTTTCGTTCGGTTTCTTGCTGGTCAGGGCAGTCAGTAGCTCAACAACCCGGGCATGGTTTCGGTCGAGCTTGGCGCTGAGGATCTTGGCGTTCAGACCGCGCATCTCTTCGATGAGCTGGTCCACCTTCTCGTCCAGCCTGCTCACCTTCTGATTCAGGTTTCCCACCTGGATCTTCGCCGCGGTGAGATCCGACTTCACGATCCCGAACTCGCGGGCTGTCGTCTGCTGCCCCAGTTCGAAGCGGTGGGTGAGAGCAGAGAGCTCGCTGTGCGCGGTGGGGTCCTCGGCCACGCGGGGCACTCCTGCCAGATCGTGGAAACAGTGGTCACCAGGCGCTCTACGGTATCGCGGCAGCTGATGGGCGAGTTCACTCGCTCGGCCGGCAAGCCATCGAAGCCGCGAACCGCTGGCGGTCCAGCACGGCCGTTTGCCGTCAGCCGCCGCATGGAGCGTGGCGTCGTCCAGGCGGTCTGCTGAGCCTCCGCAGGGCGGTGGCCGGAGTCTCGTATGCCCGAAAGAGCCACACGGCCGTCAGTGGAAGCCGAGCATTCCGGGTGAGTCGATGTCGACGGTGACGACGCCGGGCGGGTAGGCGTCCTCGTTGCCGGTCAGCAGGATCGACATGCCGGTGAACTCGGGGCGGGGCAGTGCGCAGTACAGGGCGTGGCAGGTGTCCGGACCGCCGTAGCCGTCGCGGATCATGGTGCCGACGCTGACGGCGGCCATGGTGTCGAGGCTGTCGACGACCACGGAGGAGAAGGCGAGGACGCGCTGCGAGAGTCCTTCTTCGCCGGCTTCGGCCTGGGCCAGGCACAGGGCGGGGATGCTGAGGTGTTCGCCGGGCGTCTTCGCCATGTTGCCGACCAGGAGGTTCAGCGTTTTGTGGCCGCCGGCGAGCGCCTTGACGGCGCTGGTGTCCAGGATGATCACGCTGCGGTGCCTCTGGCGGCCCGGACCTTCTCGGCAGCGATCTTGTAGATGTTGCCGAGCACGTCGGGGGCTTGCTCGAACTCCTCGTCGGGGATGTCCACGCCCATCATGCGGCGTACGAGCTCCCGGTCCGCGGCCAGCCGTTCTGCCCGCTGTGCCGCAGTCGGCTGCTGGGCGGCAAGCGCTTCGACCAGCTGGCCGATGCTCACGCCGCGCTCCTTGGCGAGCTCGGCAAGGTGGTCGCGGGTTTCCCGCTGCACCTGAATCGTCGTCGAAGCCATAGATGAACTATAGCGGCACTACAGCGTCAGATTCGCGGTCGCTACGGCACCCTCCGGCACGGTGGGTGCCACCTCCCCCGACTGTCGGTCACACGGCGGCGCGCTGACCGCTTCAGGTGCGCGGACACCCCCTCACGCCTTCAAGCTGCAAGGGAAATGACCGATTAATCCACTTCACCCTATAATCGAACATACGGTGGGCTTTGGAGGTCCCCTTATGACTTCGACGCTGGCCACGGACTACACCTCCCAAGACTGGAAAGACCTGGTCGCGGAGGGAAAGCGGGCGACCGGATCGGAAGGCTCCGCCCAGTTCAAGCTGGGCGACTTGGGGCTGACCCTGGTTCCACTGCCGCCGAAAGGCAAGCGGCTGCCCATGAAGGCGTACAAGCTGCTGGCGAACTTCGCCGAAGAAGTCGGTCAAGACGCAGAGCGCTTCGAGCAGTACCGCCTTTGCGCAGGCGCCTGGCCCAAGGCGAAGCGCAACAAGGATGTCTGCTGGACCGTGCACTACCTCCTGTCGCACCATCCGGACCGCTTCATGATGATCAACCATCCACCGCTTCACCGGCGTACCGGGACGAACCGGTGGACGGTCGACGGAGCCCGTCGTGTTCTTGGGCAGAAGATCCATGTGCCGGAGTCCATCGAGGAGCAGCTCAGACAGATCGAGGATCTTCTGGACGACGAGCAGGTGGCGGTGCAGGTCGTCGAACGGGCAATGCGCCGGGAACCGGTCCTGCGGCAGGTCGCGAAGAAGCCTCACGTCCGTGAGAGCTTCAACCGTGCCCAGACGGAAGAGATCCGTGAAGCGCACGAGACGACCAGGAAGCGTCCCGAGGTCCGTCGTCTGGACGAGCAGTCCGAAGTCCTGAGGGTTCTCGGACTGTGCCACGCCTTCGCACACGGCATCGGCAGGACCCTTCCCGGCCTCCACCTCGCCGAGCTGTCCGAGGACGCCCAGGATTCGATCCGCGAAGGGCTCCAACGGGTCTCCGCAGCCGTGGAGTGGACCGAGCACGTCCTGCGGACCGGAAGCACCGACATGGACGAAGCGCTGGCGCGGTTGATCGAGGGAGAGACGTGACCGGTACCCGACTCGCACTGCCTCGTCTGACGCGCGCACCCGCGAGGGAGTCAACAGACGCAACTGCACATAGCTGGACAAGGTAAGGAGCTGGGCGCGCGGTGGCGCCCCCTGGTCCAGCCGGGGCGCTAGGAGACGAGCACCATGACCGCGCACATAAAGCCAGAGCAGACGGCCCGGAGCGTCCTGGACGCTCTGCGCAGAGCCGGCGCCCGCGGACTGACCCTGTACGACTTGATCGATGCCACCGGCCTCACCACCTCGCAGGTACGGCGAGGGCTGGGCTACCTCAGGGAAACCCTCCCCGACCTCAAGAACAGCAACGCTGTGTACTCCTACTCCCCCAGAGGCCACCTGTACCGCACGCAATACGATCAGGAGGCCGTGGAGGCATACGAATTGATGCGTATCGCGGGAGAGTCCACACGCAGCTACCGCATCCTCACCGGCACCGTGATCCCGCACGCCAAACAGTCCAAAGCCAAGCAGATCCGGCTGCTGCGTCGGCACCTTCAGCTGGTGGTCGACGAGACCAACGACATCCTGGAGCCGGGCTGAGAAATCTGAAGCTTGCGGGACCACCATCGGCGGACCGCCGGCAAGTGACTGATCGGGCCGACCCGCAGATCAGCGCGGGTGTTGCAGGACGGTCTCGGGACGGCACACCGGGCACGGCACAGTGACGTCCGGCCCGGCGAGTGCCGCCAGCGCCTCCTGGTCGCTCACCATGCCGCCCTCCGAGGCCGCCTGCGCGCAGTCGGGGCGATGAAGGTAGGCATCGGCCCAGCCGTCACCCTGGGGCGGCGGGGACAGCCGCCACCGCTTGCGTTCCTCGGGCGGGGGAAGGTCGAGGCTGCTGTAGTCCTCCCCCTCGATCCGCTGGACGACGGGGTGCGGGGCACAGAAGCTGATCTTGCGGGAGGTCAGGGCCGGCCCGTGTCGGCGGTCGTCACTCCGGTCGGGCAGCTCGATCTCCAGGTCGTACCACCACACACCCGAGCGGTCCCGGCGCCGACGGACCACCCCCGCCCGCAGGTGCTGGCCGTCCGGAAGTGTGACGTCGGCCTGCGGGAGCGCGTCCGGCGCCAGGTCGTGCTCGTCATCCATCACGGGGCGGGGCGGCGTCGGGTGCCGGGACGTGCTTGAGCGCGGAGCGCGCGGTGACGGGGTCTGCGCACGAGGCCCAGAAGTCGTGGACGAAGATGTGGTTGACGAGTTCCATCTGGCGGGCGCGCAAGTCGTTGACCTGCCGCTTTTCCTCGTCGGTCCAGCCCGGGGAGTCGGGGCGCTTCGACTCGAAGTAGCGGCCGCCGTCCTTGGTGTGCGTCCACCCCGGCAGGGGCTCCACCGACCAGGGCAGGCGCTTGTACAGGGCGGACAGCTCCGACCGGACGCTGTTCAGCTCCAGCTGGGCACTCACCAGATCACGCGGAAAATCGAACGTTTCTGCCATCGTGGCTCGATCATATTGCGCGGCGGGCGCCACTTCACTGCCGACACCCCTGCGGGATCCGCCCTGACGTCGGCAGGATTCGCCCTGGCACGACATGCCTGAGCTGGTCGCGGTGCGCTTCGGCAAACAGCAGGTCGGTGCCGTGCGCCGGCGCGGTCCTGGCCGACAGCAGGGGTTCCGTCGGTCAGGCGCTGGCGAGGAAGTCGATGGCGCGTTCGTCTAGTTCGGCCGCGCAGCGTACGCCGCGGGCGCGGAAGCGGGCGAGGTCACCGCGCATGCGGGTGACGGCCTTGCGTGTGCGGACGGACCGTACGCCGTCCATGTGGTCCAGGGCCCGGTTCCAGGTGGCGCACGCCTGCTCGATCTGGCCGCGCTTGAGCTGCATTTCGGCGCCGGCGACCAGGTCCAGAGCGACGATCCGCGCGTAGGTACCGGCGGGGCGGGCGCCGGCGGCGCGTCCGTATTGCTCGGCGGCGGTCCGGTGGTCACCGAGGGTCTCGTAGACCTTGGCGTTGCGCGAGTACACCGACGCGGCCGGAGGTCCCCAGGCCAAGGCCCAGAACGGCACTTCGTCGCCGGGGTCGGCGGTCAACAGGGCACCCGCCCGTTTGGCTTCGGCGAGGGCGTTCGTGCGCTGTCCGGCCTTGGCCAGGGTGTGGGCGTGAACGGCACGGAAGAGGGATTCGGTCTGGGCGTCGACCTTGCCCTTGGCGCGGTTCAGTCCTGTCTCTGCCAGGCCGAGGCAGTGTTCGGGCCGGTGCAGCTTGAGCCCTTGCATGGCCATCGTGCGCATCACGAAGCCGTCGTGCCCGGTGATGCCGGATTCGGCGGCGAGCGCGTAGGACTGAAGGTAGTAGCGCTGCGCGAGGCCCTGTTGGCCTGCGTCGTAGGACTTCCAGCCGAGCAGGTGTACGCCGCGGGAGGCGGCGGAGAGCATGTGCTGGCGGATTTCCGCGGTGCGGAAGCGTCCTCGGCACAGGGGGGCGACGTCGTCGCGCAGGTACTGCACGAGCGCGCTGCGGCCGTGTTGTCCGCCGTGGCGTTCATCCATCTCGGAGAAGACGCGCACCATGTCGCGCACGGCGGCGACTTCGGCCATGCCGACGGTGTGGCCGGAGCGGGCCGTAGCGGTGCGGTCAGCGATCTCCTCCACGTAGGTCAGGGGCAAAGCAGCGGCGGCCACCGAGTACGCGGAGGACGTGAGGAAATGGCGCCGGTCCAACTCGAACCTCCACATCGGCAGCAGTGCGTCGATCGGGTCGGCCCCGAGGGCCAGCCCGATGCTGTCATCCTCCTCAGGATCAGCTAATCCGAGGTCGGCCGGGGTGAGCAGGCGGCCGAGCCGCCTGGACAGCGCGACAGCGAGGTAGCGGCCGGTGTCGCCGTGGGGGGTAACGCCGGCGATCCAGTGCTCGACGGTCGACTTGTTGGTCCGTAAAGACGTGCCGCATTCGGCGGCCACCGCGCGCACCGCCTTGGCCATGGCGGCGTAGGTCAGGCCGGACTCGGCGACGAGCTCTTTGAGCTGCTGGTTTGGCGTGCGCGTGGCCATGGGAGCACCTGCCCGTATACCCGATATACCGCTTGCCCTGCCCGCCACCGTACCGCCCTACCGGTGCCGTGGGTTGACTGTTCGTCAGGCCGAGCGGCGGGTCCAAGCGGTTCCCCCGGCCCTGCTGTTCGGCCCGGTACGGCCGTCTGCCTCGCGCCCACTGGCGGGTGCGGGGGACGCAAGAACCTGGAGGTTTCGATCATGGAGCAGACCACCACCCCCGTCTACAGCGCGCCGGTCGTTCTGGATGCCGGCGACGTCGTCGCGGTGACGCTGGGCACCAACAACTTCGACACCGCCGACAACACCGAGTACAAGAACGCCTGAGTCCGTGGACTGCCGGGGCCGGCAGGCAATGAGCGCCACGGCCGGCCCCGGCACTAGGAGGCGCCGGGCCTGTTCCTTCTCGTGCTGGGGCACGGGACGGGCGGCCCGGCGCCTTCGCCTTTCGACGAACGCATAGAGGGGAGAGGCCGATGAGGTGGAGCGCGGGATGGTTCGGCGGCACCGGGCACGACCGGCTGCCCGCCGGGGGCCGGGCGGTATCCGGCCTGGAGGGAACATGGACGGTCGGGTGGCCGGGAGGCCGGGTCCGCGCCGTGGGCCAGGGCCCCGTCGCGCTCGCGGTGATCGGCGAATGCGGCGCCGACAACGAGCAGTTAGAGCGTGCCCTGCCGGTGGTGCGGGCGAAGGGATGGCGAGCGCTGACCCGCTGGCCCGGCTCCTACCTGACCATTGCCCGTAGCGGCGAGGCGTTGGCGGTGATCGGTGACCTGGCCGGTCAGCACCCGGTGTACTGGCGGACCGAAGGCGCTGGGACATGGTGGTCGACTTCCGCCTCTGCTCTGGCGGCGCTGGACGGGGCTCCGGCCGATCCGACGGCGCTGGCTGCCCACCTTGCCCTGGCCCAGCCGGACGTTCTGGGGCAGTGGAGCCTGTTCCGCTCGGTGAGCCGGGTGCCGACCGGGCACCTGCTGCTGCTCACCCCACAGGGCGCGGGCACCGTCCGGTACGAGCCGGCCGAGTACGAGCCGGTGGGCCTGCGCGATGCCGCGCCGATGGTGCGGGCCGCGCTTACCGAGGCGGTCGGTGTCAGGTGTGACGGCCGGCCGGTCAGTGCGGATCTGGCAGGGCTGGACTCCACCGCGCTGGCCTGCCTGGCCGCCCAGCGCGGTCCGGTGACCGCGGTGACCTTCGCCGATGCACGCCTACGTGACGACGACCTCGCTTACGCGGTGCGAACCGCGGCCACGGTGCCGGGCCTCGCCCACCGTACGGTGCCCGGGAGCCCCGAGACCGTCTACTACGCCGGTCTTGAGGACCTCTCGACGCTGCCGGTCACCGACGGCCCGAACGCGTACGCGGTGACCGCCTCCATCATGCGCGCTGTCCTGGACCCTCTCGCCGCACGCCACCGCGCAGGTGTGCACCTGACCGGGGCGGCCGGGGACGCGGTGTTGTCCGCGCCCTCCTCCTACCTGGCAGATCTCCTGCGCGAGCGGCAGCACCGTCGCGCCTGGCAGCACGCACAGGCCCATGCCCGGCTGCGGCATACCTCCGCCCTGACTCTGCTGCGGCGGGCCCGCCCGGCAGCCCGTACGGGCCTGGCCGGGGCCTGGCGGCAGACCGCGGCCGAACTGCGGCGCCCTGCGCGCCCGTGGGTGCCGCAGGCGGAGCGGCCCGTGGCCTGGACGCCGCTGCTGGCCACCGCCGACTGGATGAGCCCCGACGTACGTGACCGTCTTGCGAGCGCCCTTGAGGTCGCCGCTGAACTGGCCGGCGCACCCGCCCGGCTGGCGGCGTGGGCAGACCGCCAAGACCTCGCGCGGGTCGGGGCGAACACCGCCGGGTGGCGTGAGATCGCGCTCGCCGGTCACGGCATCGAGATCGCCGCCCCCTTCCTGGACAGCGAAATCATCCGGGCCTGCCTGGCCGTACCCGCCGACCAGCGCGGCACCCCGGGCCGCTACAAACCGCTGCTGGGCGAGGCATTCGCCCATACCGGCGTGCTGCCACCGTTCGTTCTGGCGCGGGTGACCAAGGGCGGCTTCAACGCCCTCTCCTACGCCGGCCTGCGCGAACACGCCCCGGTGCTGCAGCATTTGCTCGGCCCTTCCTCCCGGCTGGCCGCCGCCGGCCTGGTCACCGAGGCACCGGTAGCCGCCGCACTTCAACGGGCCGCGGCCGGACAGCCCACCGCCCAGGGCGCCCTGCACCTCGCTGTCGCCGCTGAAGTCTGGCTGCGGCAGCTGGAGACCGCCCCGGCCTGGTGGGAGGTGAACTCCCATGTGGCGACTGCGTGAGAGCACCCATCCGGTCCTCACCGACGAGGGCGGCGCCCTCTTGGACGAGCGCACCGGACGCTGGACGCAGCTGCCCCCGACCGCATCCGCTGCCGTGATGCTCCTGCTGGCGGGCGGCACCGAGGAAGAGGCCACCGGGCAGTACGCCACCCGCTATGGCATCGGTGCCGAGCAGGCCGCCCTCGACATCCGCACCGTCGCCGAAGCACTTGCCGTGCAGGGCCTCGCCGCCACCGGCCCCGTGCGCCGCGGCCGCCGCTGGTGGGGGTGGTGGCGATGACGAGCATGGAGGCGTACTCCACGGTCCGCACCGGCACCCTCCTCGAACGCTGCGCGGCGGCGGCCGGCCTCGCGCTGGCCCTGGTGCTGCTACGGCTGCCTTTCCGCCACACCACCCGCGCAGTCCGCTTCGCCCGGCGGGCCGGGCGCCGGCCGCTGAGCGCAGCACGGGCGGAGGCGCTGGTCGAAGCGGTGCGGCACACCGGCCGTCTGTGGCCGGGCCGCGCCGCCTGCATGGAGACCTCGCTCGGCGCGGTCCTGGCCGCAGCCCTGCTCGGGTGCCGCTTGCACTGGTGTGTGGGAGTGCGGTTCTCCCCGCCGCCGGTGGAG
Organism: Streptomyces caniferus; assembly: GCF_009811555.1. GTDB lineage: Bacteria > Actinomycetota > Actinomycetes > Streptomycetales > Streptomycetaceae > Streptomyces > Streptomyces caniferus. The sequence goes on from NZ_BLIN01000004.1 coordinate 28,421, forward strand.
TACCACGCCTGGGCCGAACTGCCCGAAGAAGGCCCGGTGGGCGAGTACACCTGGGCCGGCTGGCACCACCACACCGCCCTGACGATCTGACCCGCCCGGCCTCTCTGGGCGCCGTGTCCTTCACTCGCCCGGAGCAGTTGTCGCATACGCGTACCCAACCTCGAAGGAGTGAGCCGTGAGCGCCGTCGCCCTGGCCGCCGAGCACGTCCCCGAGCGCCACTACACCCACCACGAAGGCCGCGGCCCGACGCCGCACCGCTCCAACCCCGTGGTGATCCACCGCGAACTGACCACCCTGGACCTGCGGCCGCACATGCGAGTCGCCGAATACGGCACAGGCTCGGCCTACTCCACCGAGCTGATCGCCCGCCTCGTGGGCCCCGAAGGGCAGGTGACCAGCCTCGACATCGACGCCTATCTGACGCGGTGGGCCAACATCATCCTGGCCGAACGGGGCCTGGAAAACACCCGCTGCTTCACCGCCGACGGCACGGCCGGCTTCCGTGAGCGGGCCCCGTACGACCGGATGGTGGCCTGGTGCACCCCGCCGCTGCTGCCCAAGGCATGGACGGACCAGGTCGTCGGCGGCGGACTGATCGTCGCGCCGCTGCCGATCGCGGACGTGCCCAACATGACAGTCGTCGCCAAGGTCCGCGTCCGCAACGACGAGCCCGTGGTGGAGGCGGTGTTCACCGGCGGGTACATCGAGGCGACCGCCTCCCCCAAGGGCGACCTCGACCTTCCCGGCCGCTGGGTGGACTGGGAAAACCGCGTCCCCGGCCCCTCCTGGATCTCCCTGGCCTGGCGGGCACAGGACGACCGGCTGCACACCGGCGCCCGCACCGCCCTGGACAGGCTCCTGAATGCCGCGCACACCGAGCCGTACGAGGGCGGTGACGTCGACGTCGACTGGCCCAGCTGGCGCACGTTCGCCGCCGCCCTCGGCAACCCGCAGCTCACGATGGCCGGGCTCCGACCGGACCTGTGGGCCATCGGCCACTCCACGACCGAGAGCGCCGCCGTTATCCAGCAGGACGGCGTGATCCTCGCCGACAGCCCCGACTCACCGTCGCTTTTCGCCCTGCGGGACTGGCTCACGGCCTGGGAGAACGCCGACCGCCCGGCCCCTGAGACCTACACGCCAACCCTCATCCCCACTGGCAACGGGCAGAGCCCGGCCGGCTGGCACCTACGACTGTCCCACTAAGCCGGAGGCGGCCCAGACTCGGTTCGGACCCGGATCCCGATGTTTCCGGCGGTGTGCAGTAGGTGAAACTGGGTGAGCTCGGCGGCTGGATTCTGCGTCCGGCCGATGCTGCCGCCGCCGGGCCCCTCCCCCTGCTTGCTAAATGATGATCGGGATTGCTTCCACGGCGCAGCCCGATCCGATCACCACGAGCGTCTCCACCGGCACGGCGCCGAGGATCTTGCCGAAAAAGTCGACCGAGTCGGTGCATTACAGCTGGGCCCGAGCGGTCTCGCTGGCCTGGCCCCCGCCGCTAGACGATCTCCTGAAACGTCGCCGTCAGGTCCGGTGCTACGCCGCCGGTGCGCCGTGCGCACCGGCTGCTCCTGCTACCCGCTGAGGGGGAGCTGCGTGTGGGCTTCCCACTCGTACATCCGCCGGTCCCGGTGCAGGACGATCAGCTCGACCTGATCCACATGCACGGTGACCGGCTCGGCCTGCACGGTAGCGAGGGCGGTGCGCACCGGCGCGGCGGGCCCGTCGGCGTTGCTGTAGGCGATGGTGATGTGCGGACCGAAGCCGTCGGCGGGCTCTGGGACGGTGGCCCAGACGCTGCCGATGGCGTCGCGCAGCGCGGTCCTGACGGCGGCCGGCGGGCCGCTGGGGGCGGCCTCCCAGCGGATCGCCTCGGGGGTGATCTCGGGCCGGTGGACCGTCAGATCGAAGCCGGGGATGACGGCAAGACGGCGTTGGGCGGCGGCGAGGATGACGCGGAGGTCGTCGTCCGGTACGCGATCGGCGAAGTCGAGCCCCTGCGTGGTCAGGTGCAGGCACTCGTCGGGGACCAGGTCGAGGCCGGCGACGTCGGCCAGGGCGCGCCGGTAGTCGGCGGCCAGGCGGTGCAGGGCGCGCGCCTGCGGGAAGGTGAAGTGGAAGGTGAAGAAGCGTGCGCCCGGGCCCCAGCCGGGCCGCCACCACCAGTGATCGGCCATGCAGTCGGTTGTCATGGGCCGCATCCCATCAGTCGGCGCCCCCTCCGGCCAGAGGGCCCGACGGGAGAGCGATGCGGCGGGGTGCCGATTCGAGGCACCAGTGCTCGACCGCCGCCTGGAGGTGGCTCGTTTCCCGACTGCCCGCCATCGGGGATCGGGCGACGTCGCCGGCAAACTCCCGCAGCCTCGCCGCGACGGGAGCCAGACGCTGCTCGGGCGCCAGGGCTAGCACGGGCTGGAGGGCCTCCAACGCGCCGTCGGGGTGCCCGAGGGCGACGTGCGCGGACGCGAGGGTGATGCGCATCTGCGCCTCAGTCCCGTACGCGCGACGGGCGGGGAGAGCCAGGGCCGCGGCTGCATCGTCCCGGGCCGTCGCTGCGCGCCCGACGCGCATGGCCACGCCGGTCGTGTAGTTGAGGCGCCGGAAGTCGTCGCAGCTGAACAGCCCCCCGACGTCGTCCGGGTCGCGCTGCGCGGCGCGGGCCTCCTCGACGTGGTGCAGCGCCTCCTGGGCCTCGCCGATGGCCCCGAGGCGCGCCCAGACATCGGCCTCCTGGCACGCAAGGAGCACCCCCACCGTTCCGGGCGGGCGGTGGGCGGCGCCGCGGCGGGCGTGGGTGACGGCCTCGCGCATCCGACCGTCCCACAAGGCCACTTTCGACCGCGTGGAAAGCGTCCAGGCGCGCAGACCGTCATGGTCGGCCAGCTCGGCGCACAGCCACGCAACACGCCCCTGGGTGTCGGCCTGGTGGGGCTCGTCCAGGTCGGAGCTGATCCAGGCCAGCAGCCCGCACAGGTAGCCGGCCAGCACGTACAGCTCCCTGGTCTGCCGGGGGTGCTGGTGCCCCTCCAACAGCCCGAAGATCTTGTCCCGCAGGCGCCGGGCCGCGGTGAAGACGCGGAGCGGCGGATCGGCCGCGACGTAGGCACGGGCCAGGGCGCGGACATCGGCCGCCAGCTGCTCGCACGACAGGTCGCCGACGTTAGTGGACTCCGCCCACATCGCCCAGACCGCCGACTCGTCCGCGGCGGCCTCCACCAGGGCACCGCCCACCGGTTCCGGCGCGAGCACCGGTGCCGGGGGTGGCGCAGGGGTCGGCGAAGCGGAGGCGGGCCTGGGCTCCAGCAACTGTCGGTCGGCCGGCGGGAGGTGTGTGCGGTCCTCGTAGTCGAGCAGCTGGGCTACACCACACCCGTAGAGTTCGGCGAGCATGACCAGCACCCGCGGGGAGGGCTTGCGTCCCGAGGACGCCGGCCACTTCTCCCATTTCGCGATGAGCGATGCGTCGGCGGCCACCTCCACCCCGCGGCGTGATCCGCCCAGGTCGTTCATGCGGTCGGCGGCGGCCTGCAGCGTCAGGCCGTGCGCATGCCGCCACGCTTCACGTGGGCGCAGGCGAAAGCGTGTCCGCATCTCCATGCTGATCTGCGCCAGGTCACAGCCGGCCTCCGTCATCTCCTGCCTGAGCCGGTCCCGGTCGCGTTTCGTGCCGGTCGGATGTGGGGCCATGTCCGCTCCTCGACGGTGTGCCTGCCCTCACGGTAGGGCGGCAGCGGAGCGCGCAAGCGTCAACCGGACGTTTTGCATGGGCTGTCGGCGCCACACCTGCCGTGCCTATCGACGTCAGGGCAGGTCGCGACGTCCTGTGGTGTCCACAAAAGTTGGGCTCCGGCGCCCGCGACAGGGACGGCGTGCCTTGGAACTGTGGAGTCATTCCTCCTGCCGTCCCGGAGACGGCAGTTCGCAGCCCGCATGAAGGGGCCGTCATGGCACGCCCGACCACCAAGAACACCCAACGCGACGCCCACCTGGCCGGCGCTACCGCGGCCTCGGCTCTCGCGGCCGCCCTGGTCCGGCTGGGCATCGTCCTGCCCTCGCTGCGCGGCTCCCATCCGGTCAACGGCCGCGGCTTCGTGGAGCTGGGCGGCTGTAACGCGGAGCTGGCGTCCCGGCTGGCGCAGCGCATCAACGAGGCTGCCGATGCGCTGGATGCCTCGAGGGCGGGGGCGGGGCGGTGACCGTAGTGTACGACCTGGACGGCCGGCTCGACGCGGAGCTGGGCCTGTCCCAGGACCGCGCGGCGCACGCCGGGTTGGTGCAAGCTGTCATCGGCTGGGCTGGCCCCGGCCCGGCCCCTGCCCTTCAGCCCCGCGACTTCGAGCAGATCTCCCTCCAGCTCACCGGGCATGGCCGGGTGGTGGCAGCCGAGCTCCGGTATCTGTGCGGGGGCCTTCCACCGCGTGCCGAGCCGCGCGTTCTGGCCGAGGTGGTGCTGGAGGAGGCGGAGCGGCGGCTGGGCCAGCCGCGGCTGGGAACCGCCCGGTGTGCGCAGATGCGGGCCCGGCAGGTGCGTGCCTTGTACGAACGCCTGGACCGGATCCAGGGCGCCCGGCTGGCTGCGACACCACCCTCCTGACAGCCTGCAGCTTCCCCCGTGGCTCAGGCGAATTGAAGCCCCGGCGCACCGCACTCCACCGCGGGCGCTGGGGCTTCTCCCATCGCGCGACCAGCGGCTCGGGACAAGGGCGGCCCCCGCAGAGTCACGCGCCCTCCGAGCACGCCCCCGCGCCCCTCCCCCGCCGCGATCGATCACTGAGCTGGGGCGCCGGTCGCCGGCGACGCATCCCCGGCGGCTACGCCTGCCGGGCCGCTCGCCAGCATGCGCGCAGAGCCGTGGCCGTGCCGGCGGCCAGGCGGCGGTCGAAGGTGGCCAATAGTGAGGTGACGGTGGTGGATTCGGTGCCGAGGGTGGCGGCGGTGGTGGTGATGCTCAGTCTCATGATGCGGTGCAGGACGGCGGCGTCGGCCTCCGCGGCGGGGACGAGGGCGTAGAGGGCGCTCGCGGGGGTGTTGGCGGGGGTGTGGGCGCGCTGGATGCGGTGGGTGAGGGCTTCCCAGGCGATGGCGGTGGTGTGGTGGCCGGCCAGGGCCTGGTTCCAGGAGGCCGCCAGGTCGCCCAGGGCGCGCTGGACGGCGTCGGCCGCGGTGTCGTGGTTGGCGAGGAGGTGGTGGGCGAAGTGCTGGTAGATCTCGTGGTGGAGCTGGCAGAAGGCTGCGAAGTCGGCGGGCAGGACCACGGTGATGGCCTGCTCGCCGAGTGGGGGATGCACGGGGGTGGTGTGCGGGCTGGAGCCGTCGGCGGTGAGTGAGGCGGGCGGCATGGTTCCCCCAGGTGTTCGGTGCGGAGTGTGGTGTCGGTGAGTGGGTTAGCCGAAGGCGGCAGCCGGCCAGGAGGGCCCTTCTCCGTCTCCGTCGCTGCCCTGATCGGCGGCTGCGGGCGGGGATTTGACGTGTTCCCACAGCGGGCGGATGGCCTGCGGGTCGCCCTGCAGCGCCGCCGTCAGGTCCCTGACCACCGGCCAGCGCAGGTGGTAGTCGGTAGGGGGAGCGTCAGTGCTGGTGGCCAGGAGGGCCTCGGCCGCGCGGGCCGTGAGGTGTGCGGTCTTCTGGAGGCGCGGGAGGTCGGGGCTGGATGCGGCCAGGTACAGCCCGCGCAGGGCCGCTTGAAGGGTACGGACCGCTTCTGCGTAGCTGCGGGGCGGTGGGATCTGGAGGGAGTGGGCCCGGTTCCACAGGAACATCAGGTCTTCCGGGTCGGCCTCGCAGGCGAGGGCGAAGCGCTTGGTGACCTCCCAGGTGGGTGTCCGCTCGCCGGAGGTGATCCGGTAGATGTACGAGGCCGACACCCCGGTGAGGTAGGCCAGACTTCCCACCGTGGTCTTGCTCGTGCGCCGCAGGTAGGACAGCGCGCACGAGAGCGGGTAGCCGGCCTGGCCCGGTAGCAGCGGGTGCGCTGATGAAGGCGTGGTGCCATCCCGGTTCTTGGGCACCGCTGGCTTGCGGGGGCGGGCAGGTCCGCGTTCCATGCGGGCCTTGAGCATCTTGTCCACTCTCTCCAGCGAGTAGTTGGTCTTGAGGGTGCTTTCAGCCGCTCCCACCACCTTCGCGATGTCCTTCCAGATGGCGCCGTCGGCGAGGGCCTGGCGCACGGCGACCGCGGTGATGTCGTCCAGGTCGCGCCGCAGGGCGACGCAGATCTGCAGCATCTCCAGCGGGGCAGCCGGCACCGGACGCTGGGAATTGTTGGCCATCGCCTGAGCCTTGCTCAGTACGGCCCGGGAAAGGCGTACCGAAGCGGCACCGTACGAGCGTGGGCTGGAGGGGGTGGAGGTACGGCGCCGGTAGCTGGCGCTGCGGCAGCTGCCGCTGCAGTACCGGGGAATGCGCCCGGTGGAGTGGGGGCGGGGAAAGACACGCTGGCATCGTTGGCAGCGAAGGGGTCGCTCGTTCTTCCTCATCGACTATCCGTGTGAGAACAGGGATGCGTGAACACGTCGGTTGTGTTCATCCGCAGGGAGTTTTCGTGACGTGACAGCAGCGAATATGTCGCTGCCAAGCGCCACGAAACGGCCCGCGTATGGGTGCGGGCTTGGCTCGGGCCCGGCCCGGCCCGGCCGACGGTGCGGCGGACCAGGCCGGGCATGAGGGCCTGTTAGCTCTGGCGCCGCGAGCGACGAGCGAGGTAGGACCGGTTTGCCACGTAGGCGAGCGGCGTCAGCACCACGATTGCGGGCACTACTGCCGGCCCGTAGATGAGGACAAGACCCAGTGAGGCAACGGCGACGAACGCCCCGGCACCGATGTTGACAGTCGTGTCGACAAGTCCGGGAGTTTGGGGCTCGGGCGTATGGCGCATGCTAATTTCGAACCCGCTGGTCAGACCGGCGGGACGCGAACGAGGGTGCACTCTCACTCCTTGCTTCGTGGTCACAGATGAACGCAAGAGGGCCCTGCGGAATGGTTGGACGCCGCCACAGGGCCCTCTCGCGTTGCCGACCCTAACCCCTCGCATGCACAGAGAGCGACGAGTTCGTCACGAAAGCGGGTTTGAGGTTCATCGGCTACACGAAAGCAATACCACCTGCCGCGAGGTCGGAAAGGGCGGCGAATTTTCCCGCACCAGCGGACCACGCGTGTCGAACTTTGCGATAAGCGACCGCAAATGACGTTGTGTCGATATAGTGCCCCGCCGCTTCCGAGCCCCATCATGTCCCACTCCCGGAACAGCCACGCGCTACTCGCCGATGCCGATCTACTCGACGCGGGGAGCGCCGGCACACCTTGGCCCCCGCATCCGGCTCTCCGTCCCGGGGTACCGAGAGTCCGCAGCGGAGCAGGGCCGACAAGGCGATCGTCCAGAACCCACTCCTGAGATGTGCCACAAGCGGTAGGACAGTGCACGGCACAACTGCTCGGGAGGGTTCATGGACGTCGTACGGGTACTGGTGCTGATCGCGATCGGCTGCGCGATATGGGCGGGGTGGCAGCTCCACAGCTTCCCGGGAGGCCGGCGCTTCACCTTCAGCTCGGAGCACGCCGGCGAACGAGAGCACCTGACCGCGGCCCGGCGGAAGTGGCGGGAGGCAGAGAGCACTTCGTACCGCCGGGTGGCGGCGGCCAAGGCGCAGGAGCACCGGGCGCAGACGCTGCACGACGAGCGGATCCGCCGCGCGCAGGAGGAGCTCCAGCGGGTGCGCTGGCCCGGCCGGGGAGAGCTGGTGGAGGAGCGCGGGGCGATGTCTCTCCACCAGCACGTACTACTGATCGCGGACGAAGAGATTCCTCTCGTCCGCCTGTGCATTCGCTTCGAGCAGGACCGGCAGGAGAGCCACATCTACGCCACCCGGCCGGACGGATCCGTCCGCTTGACCTCGTTCCTGAACACGGCGCACGAGGAGGGCGGCGTTCGCCGGTTCGCCGTGCGTATCGAGAACGCCGTCGCCGCGGAGAACACCTTCCGTGCCCAGCAGAAGGCGTTGACTGCCCAGGCCGAGAAGAACCTGAAGGAGGCCCTGGCCGACACCGGCGCCCGGGACACCGCCCGCCTCCACCTCGCGCAGGCCACCTCGCTCCACAAAATCGACCACCGGCGTAAGACCGCTCGCGCCGAACTGGACGCGGCCCGGAAAAGGTGGCAGTCCCTCACGGGGAAGCTGCCTCACTGACTGCGGCATCGTGGCGGCCGCACAGCTCCGCGGCGAACCCAGCCCACCCACGGGACCTCACCACAGTCCAGCGCCCTCGGCGCTGGACTGAACAGTGACGACCGGCACTCAAGCGACCGCGGCCATCGGGACTGTCGTAAAGCCTGCGGCTGACCGGCGCCGTCACCTCCCGGCCTTGTCCGGGCCGCCATCCGCAGTGGCGGCGGCCCTGCTCGTCGAGCTGGGCGAGCTCGCGCTCTTCGGAGAACACCGCGCCGTCATCTAACCGCACCCTCACCCGTTCAGCCCACGAGCCAACCACTCCACGGCAAGGGCGCAGGTCAAGAGCTACCCCGTTGTTTTGTGAGCTACCGGAGCCCCGCGCCGTCGCCGTCCCCAAGAAGTCGTGTCTCTGGAAGGACCGCTGACCGTGAGCCGGCAGAGCGCCGCGACGATCCCTGCCAGCGGCGGGCTACGGCGCCGGCGTAACCGTCACCGTCGCGTCCTTGCAACCCGCGGCGGTCGTGCGCAGGGCCTTGATCTCGGCGCGGTCGGCGGACAGCTGCCAGCGCAGCTTCGCCGTGACCCAGTCGGTGGCGTAGGTGCAGGTGGCGTCCTTGGCCGGCGGCATCCACTCGGCCGGATCCTTGTCGCCCTTGGTCCTGTTCGGGCCCAGGCTGACCGCGACGAGACTGCGCTCACCGTCCAGGTCGTTGGCGTACTGCTCTCGGCGGTCCGGCGTCCACTTCGAGGCGCCGGAGTCCCAAGCTTCGGCGAGGGGGACGACGTGGTCGATGTCGAGTTTGCGGGCGTCGGTGACGGTCTTGTCGTCGTAGTACGAGCGCCAGCTGCCGCCGGTCAGCTTGCAGCTCTTGCCCTGCCGCGGCTTCTTCACCGCTTCGGCCAGGAGCACTTCCTTGCGGGTGTCGCAGCCGTTGTGGTCGGCGTCGGTCCACAGGTGGAACTTGTCCCGCTCGTATCCGGAGCGGACCTCGCGGGCCACCTTCAGCCGGCCGATCGCGTCCGTCAGCCGAAGGCCGTCATCGGCGCCGCCGGACGGCGAGGCCGTGGGATCCCCCGGCGACGGCTTCGCATCCTGGTGGGAAACGCCGGGAGTGCACGCGGCCGCGGACAAGACCAGCAACGGGCAGGCCACAGCAGCCAGACGGCGCGCGGAGAACATAGGGCTCCCAGGTCAGATGAGATGTCAGCCCCATGGGTCTACCCATCGCACCAAGGGCCGTCAACCCGGGAATGCGCCGCGAACGCGGTTGATGGCCGCTGCCAGACCACGCGGGCGAGCCGGAAGTCCTGGCGGGCGGTCCCCGGCGGAGCGCGTCGTGGAGTAGTCCGCTGTGCGTCCTGCCAGCGCCCGCCGGAGGGTGGGGGCATGGAAACCAACCCGCCGATGCGGACCGTCTGGCGCGGCGCCGTCACCTTCGGAATGGTGGTCTTGCCCGTACGCCTGGTGTCTGCGACCGAGTCGCATCGCGGACGTTTCAGGGAGATTCACCACCGCGACGGCGGCCGGATCCGTCACAAGCGCGTCTGCGAGACGGAAGGCGCACAGGAGGAAATCCCGTACGGCGACGTCGGGCGGGCGGTGGAGCTGCCGGACGGACGGCTGGTGCCGATCACCGACGAAGACCTCGAACGCCTCCCTCTGCCCACCAAGCACACGGCGGAGGTGCTCGGCTTCGTCCCGGGCGCCGATATCGACCCGATCAGCTACGACCGCGCCTACTACGCGGCCCCCGACGGGCCGGCCGCGGACCGCCCATACGTCCTGCTGACCGAAGCCCTCGCGGGCACCGGCTCCGTGGGCATCTGCAAAATCGCCCTCCGCCAGCGCGAAAGGCTGGCGGTCCTGCGCCCCAGACGCGGGGTGCTCGTTCTGCAGACCCTGCTGTGGGCCGACGAAGTGCGTGAGCCCGGGGACCTGGGCCCGTCGGTGCCCGTCACCGACCGGGAACTGCAGCTCGCCGAACTGCTGCTGTCCGAGCTCACCGGGATCGAGGTGCATCAGCTGGAAGACGAGTACGGTCACGCGCTGGAGCAACTGGTGGCGGCCAAGATCGAGGGAGGCGAAATCCCGGAACTGCCGGCGCCGCAGCAGCCTGCCGTCGACCTGCTGGACGCTCTGGAGCAGAGCGTCCAGGCCGCCCGCCGGTCCCGCCAATAGCCCGGCGGGCGGTTCTTCGGGGCGTGGTCAGCGTGTGCGGGGCGGGGTCATGCGGGCGTGGAGCAGGGTGGCGCGGGTGAGTTCGGCGCCGTGCTTGTGCTCCTCGTTGAACAGCGTGGTCAGGCCCTTGGGGGCCTTCCAATGCTCGCGTAGGTTCACCGTGGCGGCGAGGTCGTCCAGAAGCGCGTCAACGACGGCCGCGGCCTCGCTGGGCCGATCGCCTCCGCCGTTGCCCCACCACAGGTGCGCGGTCGGTGTGCAGGGCGCGGGGTGAACGTGGCCGTCGCTGGTGGTGATCCACATGGTGTGATGCAGCACCGCCGAGGCGAGCTCCGCGCCGTTGGCCGGCAGCGACAGCGGGACGTAGAACCGCCAGAGCGACTTGCCGCCCTGCCCCGAAGTCCGCAGGGCAGGCATGTCAGTGAGCGGGTCGATGAAGAACGCGTCCGCGGAGTCGCCGTGGGCGAGCACGGCGTGGGCGGCGGTCGGGTCGCACATCGTCAGCCGCCGGGCCCACCGTTCGACGATCGTGCCGGGCCGGTCGGGCACCTCGGTGAGTGCCCCGTACGGCAGCAGGCCCGGTTCACGGCCGACAGCGACCTCGAGCGCGGCGACGGCGTCCGGGTGATTGCTCAGGGCCAGCTTGCGCCAGCCGGCGGTGACGACTTCTCGGTCGCCGCCGGACCGCAGGGGGTGGCCGGTGGTGTCGGGCACGGCGGCGATGACGACAGGGTTCGATGACTCGCCGTACCTATCCCTGCCGAAGATCTCGTTCTCGTGCTCGCAGTTGTCGGTTCGGTCGTTGCGGATGTCGTTGGCCATGTCCGTCACAGCCAGGTGCGAGGTGACATCGAAGGCGTCGTTGCGGGCGACACGGCGCAGGATCTTCTCGGTGCGGTTGGCCGGCACCTGGGCGACGGCGGCCGGGGCGCCGGGCTTCCATTCACGGATCAGCTCCGGCAGGCGCAGCAGGTCCGGCCACCAGGGCAGCGGCTGCCCGGCGAGGGCTACGACGTCGCCCCAGCCGGCTTCGTACTCGATGCCCGGGTGGGCGGTGTCGGCGGCGACGAGGGCAGGCCCGGTGATGCCCATGTCGCCGTACAGGGCGCACACGACGCGCACACCGTCCGGGTTGCCGGCCTTCGTCAGGTCGGCGGCGACGTCGGCGGCGGCCTGCCGGTCGTCGTTGTGCACGATGCGCAGGGTCCCAAGAGCGGTGTGCCAGTCCAGTGCCGGCCCTCGTACCGTCTCCTTGTATCCGCCCCACCGGCCGGGCGTGAGGTCTTCGGGCAGCGGACGGAGCAGGAGCGCGCCGCGGTGGGAGAACTCCGGAGTTTTGGCTGCCCACCGGTAGACCTGGGTGCCGTCCCAGACCTCTTCAGGATCCTTGTTGTCACCGAACGCCGCGAACGGGTCGTACGGCGGCTCCGTCGGCTGCGGGAAGTTGTCGTACTTCCGCACCAGCCGCCACAGTCCGAAGGCGTTGACGCCCAGCATCTCCTGGACTTCCGTCTTGGTCAGGTAGCTGCTGCTCACACCCATGATGCTCCTCGCCGTCCTGGGGCCGGTGGTGGCCCAGGCCAGATCATGGGACGGACCGGCTGGCAGCACGCCGGAAGCGCCGAGCCCTGCCCGGTTCCCCACCTGCATTGGCTGAGAAGCGACGCAAGATGCGCAGGCCGCCCGGAGCGATCCGGGCGGCCTGCGTAGCGCGGTCTGAACCCTGGTGTGTGGCCTGCCCGCTCCGGCTGTCCATCCTGTGGTCATGCAACGGTGACCTGGAGCTGGAGCGCGCGTTGCATGTCCACTTCGCCGCTCAGCGCGACCACGGGGAATGGTTCACTTTCCACCAGAACCCAGTAGCCGCTGTTCGGGCAGCCGTCGAAGGCCCGCTGGCGAGCATCACGCGGACCACCAGTAAGTCCCTCAAAGAGAGGCGCCATGGCGACGTTGCCCGAGGAGCCGGCGCAGAGCCTCGAAGCGGAAGAAGCGCAAGCCCTGGCCAGGTACCGGTCGCGCCAATCCGCTGGCGATCTGGCGTACGCGACACAGGAGCAGGTGCGGGCCCGGCTGGGCCTGAGCATCGAGGGAAGTCGTACCGCGTCGTCTGGGCAGAGTCAGCCATCGATGCGGCCGCCCGGTTCCTGAAAGGCGACCGCGGGGCGCTCGGGCAGCGGGCCGGCGCAGGTCCGGGTCGGCGGCCGCCGTGGCGGGTCCGGTCTGCACGGGCGCGGGCGGCAGGACGTGCAGGTTGTGGACGGTCGCGCCGGGGACCTTCGCGTTGGCGGCCGCGATCAGCTTCGGACGCTCCAGAACGTGCCCTTGCTGGCCGGTCGATGGGAACAGCGGCGCGGGACGGCTCTCTCAGTCGCGCTGCCATGCGCGGACGAACTCCTGTTGGTCCTCCCAGGTCCTTCGGCCGCTGTAGGCGTGCAGGATCTGCCAGGCCGCGCTCTCCACGTCGCGCAGCCACAATTCGCCGATGTAGTCCGCCTTGTAGCCGCTCAGGTGGTTCGTGCCGATGGCCTTGCCGATCACCGTGGCGGCCGCCGAGCGCTGCTCGGTGTTCATCTCCGCCACCATATGCAGGAGCTGATCGGCCAAGGCGGTGCCGTCACCGTCGATGGCGCGCAGCAGCTGGTGGCGCAGGTTGCCGGGCAGCAAGACCGGATCGTCTGCCGCCTGCCACAGCTCGAACCAGAAATCGCGCGGCTTGTCACTGGGCACCGGCAGGCTCGCCATCAGCGAGATGAGCCGGGCGGTGGCCGCGTAGGCGGGTGCGTGCGCCACGGCCAGCAGCGCCAGGTCGGCGACCTTCTCCGCACTGAGTCGACCGGCCTCCAGCTCCGGCGTCATGTTCATCTGGTGTTCGAGGAAACGCGCGAACGACTCCGGTTGGTACACCCGGGGAACCAGCAACGACTCCACCCTCCAGCTCAGACGGTCCGACAGGGGCGATCTTCCCAGGTCGGTCTTGATCTCGCCGCGTCGTCACAGGAGTTGGCTCGATCTACGCGAGCTGGGGTGCCGGGCGGGGTGGGAGCTGCCGGTGCAGCACCGGCAGCACCCCTTCGGAGGCTACGTACGGCGCGGACAGCCCCATCCACGCGCTCAGAGGAACGCCCCGCACCCCAACGACGCACCGACGGCACAGGGAGCCTGCCGCCACACCGCTCGTTGTGACGGGTATGGCAGCCAAGAAGGACCCCGCCGCCCGCCGAGCCCGCGCGCCGCGCCGCCGCAGCTGAGCGAATCGGCCCGCGCCGCATCAAGGCGCCCCGCCCGCGAACCCTCTACAGCCTCAACCCACCGGGCTCTACTACCAGGAGTGGAACAAGCCGACCGGTACGGATGAGGAGGTGATGGGCAAGGTGATCGAGACGTTCGGAACCGACTCCGGCGAGGCAGCCACCATGCGCCTCCTGTTGGAGTACCGCGGGATCTACGGCCCGCACATCCCGCTCGCAGCTGCTGGCCATCTCGACGTGATCCTGGAGGCGGCTCGGGCCTGGGCGGCGCCGGCCGCGTAGACCGCGGAGTGTCGTCGGGGCTGACCATCGGCCGGGCTGCGGCTCACTAACCTGAGTCAGCGCTTCACAGCGGAGGAGCGCACCTCTGGCAGCGCTTGTAATTGCGACCGCCCTTTGGCCCTGTTCGCTCCGTGACCCATTGCCGGGCCTCCTGTGCGGTCATGGCCTGAAACCGCGGATAGTCGCGAGAACCTTCGAAGTCCTCACGGGAACTGTGGGGGTCGACGGTGTGGCAGAAGGCGTTCAGCGCGGCGACGTAGGCATCACCGATCGGCCGGGCGTAGTTCGAGGGCGTCTCGCGTCTGACCACGGAGCAAGTGGTCTCGTGAAGGCCGTGCTGGCCCGCGGCAAACGGGTACTCCTCCGGCTGCTGTAGCCGCTGCCACCGGGCATCCGAACCGTCCAGAAGCCCCTCGAACCACGGGCGGCGCTCGTCGCACAGAGGGCACCTTCCAGCCTCCCGGCACGTTGCGCGCAGCTCGTCGGGGTCTTCGGCTTCGAAGCACCGGAAGGCGTCGTACAGCAGATCCACTGACTGAGCGAGGTAATTTCGGGCGTCGAGAGCGTTGACGCGACCCTCATCGATCTGCTCCAGCAGCTCCAGAACGGCTGGCAGTTCCACGGTGAACCCCCAGCCTTCGCGAATGGCGCGCCGTCGCTCCTGGGCGAACAGCTCCCCAAATCCCAGGCGTACAGCCGGCAGGGTCCCCGTGGCGAAGTTGATATCCACAGCCTCGCCACCTGTTGAGTACCCAACCGGCCCTGGCTCGGGGCCCCATGGTTCCAAGCCCTCGTACGTGTCGGGGGTCTCGGCGGGGGTGCTGATGCGGGGCTGGGGCACCAGCTCTCGTCGGGTGACTGGCTGTGTTCCTCCCCGATGCCGAGCCCGCTTCTTCTGCTTCTTCTTCGGCATCTGTACCTGCTTCTTTCTGTCTTACATCAACGGTGCGGTGGCGAGATCTGCGAGTTCCTGGTCCCGCTGCCGGCACATCTCGTGCTGACGACGCTATCCATCCGGGCTGGCCTGCGAATCCTTTTCGCTGGGCTTCCTCGCATCACGAAGCGGCTCCTGCCAGCCGGGCGAACCGCTCAGCCCGGCTCAGGCCCGCGGCCTGGCCCTCACAGGCGGCACAACGGCCATCAGCGGGTGGCCGACCGATGAGGGCCAGGCCGCAGGCAGTGCAAGTCCATGCTCCCTGTGGGCGCTGCGCAGGGGTGACGGCGGCTCGGGCCTGGGCGGCGCCGGTCTCGTAGACCGTGGGCTGATCATTGCGGGCCGGTTCCGTCGGCGCTGGGGTGTGGGCGGCGCGCCAGGCGTTGCTGCGCTGGGTCAGGAGGTGCTCGGCGGTGCGGCGGCGGGCCTCCTCCGCAGCCTTCGTGGCGGCCTGTTCGGCGTCCTCGATGGAGGGGTGGAGGTGGCGGCGGCGCATCTGCGCGGCGTGGGCGTTGCGGGCTTCGGCTTCGACCTGGAACTCGCTGCCGAGCGTGCGCAGTGCGGTGGTGCGGTATTCGTCGACGATGTCCTGGGCCTTCATCTTCGCGGCCAGCGCGATCATGGTCGCGCTGGCGCCTGCGGCCTCGGCCTTGTCGCAGGCGTCCTGGATGCGGGCGTGGGCCTGGTGCTCGGCCATGTCGGCCAGCGACTGGGTCAGCTCGGTGTCGTCGGGTTCGCCGCAGCCCGCGGCTACGAGCGTTTTGGCGTCGGTGAGGAGCTTTTCGGTCTCCTCCCAGCCCCAGCACGTTCCGCACAGGCCACCCGTTTCGGGTTCGCCGCACTGCGCGCACGGCATCGCCCGCCGCGCGAGTTCGTCCGCCTCCTGCCGGGCGCGAGCCGCGGCAGCCTTCGCCGCCACTGCTGCATCCTTGGCCACTCGCTCGCGGCGACGCTCCTCGAACCGCGCGGCCTCGGCGTCCACCACCGCACGCAGCTGGTCCTCGAGGGCCGCACGTTGCTGTTCGGTGGTGGCGTCGGGCAGCTGGGCCTGGACATGGGCGGCGACGTGTCGGCGGCGGGCGCGGAGGGAGCGGACCTGGTCCTCGCAGTGCGCGCAGGCGGTGCCGGAGAGCATTCGCACGCCTTCGTCGCATCCTGCGTCGTTGCAGTCGCTGCGCCGGGGCAGGCCCCGGCCGAGGAGCCAGCCCACCGGGTCGGTGATTGCGTCCGCCTCCCCTGGCTGGAGAAGCAGGCGGCGCGTCAGCCGGCTGATGAGGATGCTCTCGGCCTGGCCACGCCCGACCACGCTGGCAATGGCCGTCAGTTCGCCGCGGATGGCCTTCTCGACCAGGCGACGGGTGCTGTCCCGCTTCAGCCGGTCCCACAGCAGCTGCACAGGAGCGACCACTGCCTCAAGATCACGAGCGGGCCGCGGCACCCTCCCCCGTAGCCCGCCGCTGTGACGCCCGCCCACGCCGGCGAGCACATCGGAAGCGGCGTCCAGCCCAGAGCTGGCGCCGGCGTCGCCCCCGGCCAGCTCCTGGCCCTCTGGCTGCATTGGGATGGTGGGGGGAGTTTTCGGCATTTCCCCGCGCAGCGGGCCGTCCGGGCCACCGGACGACGGCCCCAGGGCAGCGGCGGCGTCGGTGTCGGCGGCCTGGTCCTCGCGTGCGCATACGCGTCCCGGCAGATCACCGGACCCCCCACGGCCGTAGCCGGAAAAGCCAATACCACCCGCACCCTCATCCCCCAGAGCAGCCATAGGTGTGTGGTAAGCGTGCAGTCCTGCAGAAGCCGAACCTCTTCCCGAGGCCGATTTACCCCTGTTGACCTGCGGCTTCGCTGTCTGCGCCGGGATCTGATCCCCCCCTGCAGTTGCCACACCCCTTCGCGGCCCCGGAACCAGCCCTCCAGGACGGCCTTCAGCCCGCCGGAGTCGGCGCATCTCCCGGTAGGCGGCCTCCACCGCGGGGATCACCAACTGCTCCCGGCCAGCCGACGTCCGACGCACCTCAACTACGCCGGCCGCCTCCAGCCGGCCCCGGACCCGAGCCCCCTCAGCAGTTCCCTCGGCACCCGAGTAACCCAGCAGCCGTGCGATCGTCGCCGCGATGCGCCCGTGCTTGTGGACCGAGCCGCTGCACAGCCGCACCACACCCGTCGCACGCCCCTCCAGCACCAGCAGCAGCAGCGCCAGACGATCCGTCGCAGCCCCAGGGCCGGTGCGCGTGCCCAGCAGCCCGGGGGGCGTCTGCGTACCGTCGGCGTGTGACCAGCCGGGCGCGCACACCGCCTCCACCAGCCCCCACAGCACGGCGAACTCCACCTTCTGCAACCGCAACGGGTGTGTGGCCGGCTGGTGGAGGCGGGCATCGAGCAGCGACAGCAGCTGCCAGCGAATGCCGGTGATCACCTGCGTGCCCGGCCGCACCCGGTTCTCGGACTCGGTGATGTGCTCCCGGTCGAGGTACGGGCGCACATCGTGCCCGATCGTCGACGCCGACACCCCTACCCAACGGCCCAGCTCCCGGGACGTCATCTCGACCGCGAGGTCTGCGGCCGAGGTCTTCGCCGCCAGCACCACGGTCGTCATCCGCACAGGATCCGGGGCACCCACCAGACCCGGCTGCCCCATCAGCTCATGCACCGCTCCCCGCAGCCGCCCGCGCATCTTGTCCGTATGCGTAAGCCAGCTCGCTGCCTCCCACACCGGCACCGGCCCCGCCGGCCGCAAGGCCGTCGTCGCCCTGCTCACACCTGCCCCCCCTCAGCCGCGTGTCCGAACGCGGCGTGAGGAGCGACCTCATCAGCCAAAGCGGACAGGCTCCGAGGAGATGAGGCAGACAGGGGCTTGGTGGCATACGTGCGGGTCACATACAGAGAAGGGACTGTTGAAGAGGCTGATGTGACACGTGGTGCAAAAAAGGTCATGCGAAACGGTCCACCGGACTGCCTGTGGACAGCGGACACGAACGTGTCCTGTCCCGCCGGCCGGGCCGCCGACCGCGCTCCGCGTCCCGCGGGCAGGGAAGCCGAGCTGTCACGCTCACCGATGGCTGGCTGAAATCCGTCAGCGCTGGTGGCGAAAACCGACCGGTGAGGAAAGATAGAACGCCCATTCCACGCCAAACGGGCATGGCTGGGCTGGCAAAAGATAGACCGGTGCTGCAAAATGACAGCGCCTCCTCAGCTTTCAGCTGGAGGGCATGACGAAGCCCCTCGTGGTGCGTGGTGCTTTGTGGTTCGGTGAGAACCAAGATCGAACTGTTCGACCGGGGCCAACCGGGCGAACAATCCCTTCAGAGGGCCGCCAAACCCTCTGGTGACGGGGACGCCAGCCAAGGTGCGCCAACACCGAGCTGAGCGTCCCGGGCGGTCAAGCCGCCCTGACTCCTAAGTCATCTCGCCCCCTCTTCGGAGGGCTGGTCGAGGTGCGCCCAGACGGCACAAACACCCCACCGAAGGGCCAGCGCGCGCATGTGGCTGCTGGCACCACGGCAGGGTGCAGTGAGTCGGGTGCTGGGTAGAGGTACCCTGATCACGTCGACGCCCTTCTACTCGCACTGAGGGGTTCGGCAGGCCGATCGGACCCCCATCACAAGGTCCATTCGGCCACGTGGCCCCTCTCGCCTTGTCCAAGGGCGATTGACGGGGCCACTTTCTTTTTGATCAACGTCGGGGCCACCCTATCGCGGGGTGTGCGCCCATATTCCAGAAGCGCGACTGACTTGGTCGCGCGTCTGACCGCCGGCGCCCCGGACTTCGGGTCCGACGCCGCGAACGTGCCCAGCGGGGCGCTGGAACAGAGCCCCGCTGCTCCGGCCTTCAGCTTCGACCGTGCGTACGTGGGTGAAGCCACGGTTGCTGTAGTACGTCCGCAGACCGTCATTGCTGCGCCAGGCATCCAGGCGCAGCCAGGTCTTTCCCTGGTCCGCGGCGCGCTTGCTGGCCCAGTCGAGCATGGCCGAGCCCAGATCGAGTCCGGCCACGTCACGGCGCACGACCATACGGTGCACATAGAGGGCAGCTTCGGCGGCCTCGTCTGGGCTCCAGAAGTCACCATCCGCATGCCCGTCCACGGTGATGGTGGCGACGGGAGTGCGGTCAACCTCCACGATCCAGCATTCGCCAGCAGCGAGGTTTGCCCGAATCCGGTCCTCGCGCGGGGCGTACTGCCACTGGTCGATGCCGCGCTCGCGCAGCCAGGATGCGGCGTGCTCCCAGAGCTCAACGACTATGGGGAGGTCTTGCTCTTCGGCCTGGCGAATCGTCGGTTCGGACCCCAGCCGCTGGCGGCTGCGCTCGTAGGTGATGACGTGCCGGTCGCCCGGGAGCACGTTCATCACGGTGCGGACCGGCTTGCCGTCCTCGGTGTAGCCGGTGCACAAGTGCACCGCGACAGGGGTTCCTGGGCCGAGCTGGAGCCGGTCCGCCTCGGCCGGTGTGGGCATGCGCACGTGGATTTCATCCAGGGCGCGAACCTGCTCGTAGCCCAGCTCGGCCAGTACCGCGTTGGCGCCGCGAGCGATGTCGTCGGGACGCATGATCTCGCTGTTCTGCACGAGCGTGAGGGGAAAGTGGCTGTCGTTGGTGTTGTAGGGCACGCCGTCGACGAAGCGGACCCGGCGGCGTACAACGACCAGCTCGTCTTCACCTAGCTGGAGGCGCTCACGGACATGCTTGCCTGGCGTCTCGACAGCGACCTCGATGTGCTGGTCGGCCTCCCGGCCCTCCTCCGACATCTGCGTGAGAAAGGCGTCCATCTCGGGGGACAACGGGCGCTTCCAGAACTCAGCCTGCGGTCTGTAGACCATCGGCCGACGACTGCGAACGAAGTAGCCGCGGGGGCGATCGCTCACGATCAGACCTTCATTGACCAGCACCTTCAGGCCCTGGACGGCGGTGGTCCGAGTGGTGCTCCACTTACTCGCAAGCTCGGCCTCGGTGGGCAGCCGGGCACCCGCGCCAAGGGTTCCGTCCATGATCTGGTCGCGGATCTCGTCCGCGATGCGCTGGTAAAGGGCGCGCGCCCTGCCGCTGACTGCCATGGCAGATATCTACCTCCAAAGCAATGAGTAGTCAATCTAGCTGATCGCGCCGTCTGGGCTTGACCCGGCCTAGCGCTTCATGCAAATCTTCGACGCGCAACATTGAGTACTCAATCTATGTCACCTAGTTCACATGTTCTTTCTTTGGAAGGAGCTCCATCCCGTGAAGATCACCCGCCGCCCCGCCGCCAGCCTCGTCACCGAGCACTTCGACACCGAGACGCTCGCGCTCCTGGAGGCGATCGAGGTGCCGCTCCCCGACTTCGCCGGCATCGACCTGGACATCGCGTTCGGTACGCCGCTGGAGATGTACGGGCTGGTGACTACGGACGAGCTGACCAGGTGGGACGCCGCAGCCGCGGTGACGAAGGGCAAGACCAAGGCGCGCAACGCGGTTATCGCGGAATACGGGGCGCGCCGGGATGCGGCGCGGGACATCGTCGCCTCCGACCCGTCGATCACCGCCCGGGTGCGCGAGCGCCTGGTCGACGTCCTCCTCCCCTACGCCGCGCAGCTGCGAATCGCGCGGCCGGCCACCGAACCCCTGCCGCTCGTGGCCTGACGGCGCCGGGTCCTCACGGACCCGGCTCCCCCACCCAGAACCGCCCCGCGGCGGCGCCGGATGAGGGAGCCGGATCTCGGCCCCCGGTACCGCCCGGACTCCTCCCGCTCTCGCGGGAGTCGGAAGGCAGCGGTCCGTTCCTTGAGAACTCCACAGCGTGATCCACCACAGATACGACGGCCGTGACCACACCGGCTGAGGTGAGTGGAGACCCGTCGTGCGGCGCCATCACTCCTGGTGGTGGCAGTCGGCACGGTCAACGACCCGTCGGGCGCGCTCTAGCGGCGCGGCCTGGGCTAGCCCCAGCCAGGTGCTCATTACTGACGGAGAGCTCGGAGGGCCGACATCCCCACGACGCAAAAGAACGACGCGGCATGACCTTCACTGCATACCCGCCCGGACGGATCTCTCGGCGGTAGCGGTCCGCGTCTCTACGAGATCCGGCGCCCCACAGGCGCCGCGCAACCTTCGCAGCCACGCGCTGCCCAGTCGCTCACCGACCCGCTTCGGCGGTCCGGTGAGCGGTGGAGAGCGCGGAGGACAACCCGCTCCAACACCCACCTCGTCAGGAGACCCATGGATTCCCTGATCACCCACCAGTTCATCGGCCCGAGTCCCGCCGCCCGTTACGCGGTCGATGGGCTCACCTCGGAAGAGGTGTACCGCCTGATCGGTGCGAACACGGTGGCTGGCTTCGAGCCGGTCGTGCACACCCACACCGCGCGGGGCGACCAGCT
Organism: Streptomyces caniferus; assembly: GCF_009811555.1. Classification (GTDB taxonomy): domain Bacteria; phylum Actinomycetota; class Actinomycetes; order Streptomycetales; family Streptomycetaceae; genus Streptomyces; species Streptomyces caniferus. Next base: position 49,577 of record NZ_BLIN01000004.1, read on the forward strand.
CAGGACTCGCGATGGCAACCGCCTCACTGTCGTCGCGCTGCACGGCACGAGCGTGATGAGCGCGATCGCGTTCGAGCAGGTCTGACGGTTGCCTGATCCGCCCGCACCGGCCCCGGCTGGGACGAGCGGTGACGGGGAGCCGGGCAGCCCGCCCGCTCTACACGGCGACAGCCCCGGAGCTCTCACCTTCCGGGGCTGTCAAGACAGGACCTAATTGGGAGGCCCTGAATGAACAGCATCGCATGCGTGATTACCGCTCCGACCGGCGGTGCGATCGATGACATCGAGCGCGACGACGACAGCCGCGGCTACGAGGCCGAGGACGCCGTCCGGCGCCTGGACGCCTGGCGGGCCCGCCGCGCCCAGAGCACCGAGGCACTGGACCGTCTGCACGCCGAGGTCCGGCACCGCCGGCGCACTGCCGACGCCCGTATCGCCGGCTCCCGGCGTGCGCCGCGCACGCTGGATGAGATGCGGGATCGTCTGCCCCTGCCCCCGGTCGCGGCGACGGAGGAAGACCTCAACCGCGAGCTGGACAACCCGGCGGAGGACTGGGACCAGGCCCTCTCCCCCACGGTCTTGCCCAAGAGCGCCACCCGCGCCGGGATGCGGGGTGCGGCATGAGCGGAATGACGGACGCCGAGCGCGAAGCGATGAGGCGGAAGGTCGACGCGGACAACCGCCGCTCCTCCGGCTCCAACAGCGGAAAGAACCCCTCCTGAACACCACCCCGATAGGCCGTGCCCGCGCCGCGTACCACCTGGCGGCGCGGGTCCTCGGCCGCCACGGCGTGGGGCACCCGCTGGCACACACGCTGCTCGCGTTCGCTGACCGAGCGGCGCAAGTCGCGTACAGGGCCGGCCACCACGTCCACGAAATCCACGCCGCGACCACCCACCACGACAAGCACCACTGATCAGGAAGGAGGAGGCATGCGGTTCATCAACGCGCTCGGCATGGTCGGCGGGCTCTTCATCATCGCCGCGCTGCTCCTGGCCCGCCTGGCCCACTGACCGCCACGCCGATCTGCCAGCTGCCTGCTCCGCCCGTCCCGGCCTCCGGGACGGGCGGAGTCGCAAGGGAGCCGGACAGCCCGGACCGATGACGAATGGAGGCACCAATGGCCTTTGACATGAGCCGATTCGGCACCAGCCGTTGGGTGAAGACCCACCCGAACGGTGTCTACACCCACGGCTCGACCGAGCCGGTGCTCAGCGTGCTGGACGTGCGCGGCTTCGAGCTGCGCGAGCTGTTCCTGATCGGCATCAACGACTCGTGCGGCACGCTCATCTTTCCGCACGAGTCGCGGGCCGAGAACGCCGCTGCCGCGCTGGAGCCCGCCTTCGACACCCGCGTCTCCCTGTTCGGCAACCGCGACGGACACGACCTGTGGGCAGCCACCTACACCCGGCGTGCGCTGGACGGCACCACGCTGTCGCCCTTCGTCACCGACCTCACCCTCAAGGACGGCACCGTCCTCATCCGCGACGGCCGCTGGGTCCGCTGACGACTCCCGCCTGTCGACTGCCTCCCCCTGCCCGCGCCGTTCCTCGTGACGGCACGGGCAGGGCGGTGGGAGCCGGACAGTCCGGACCATTTCTGCTGAAACTTGCCAGGAGTTGCCATGCGCGCCAGCGCCCAGATCACCACCCCCACGACCCTGTTCAAGCAGGGCCAGTTCGTCCTGTACCGCGACCCGGAGATGTTCTGGACCGGGAAGGCCGGCCACACCTTCGTATGCCGGGTCGAGCGGAGCTGGTCAGACGGCACACACAACCTGATCGCCGTAGCCACCGGCCGCCCGGTCCAGCACGCCAGCCCGCACTACATGCGGCTGCTGCCCGCCATCGACGCGATGCGCGACATCGACACCGCCCCGCTCAACCCGGCCAGTGCCACCGACATGGCCCCGGCGGCCGTCGCCTGGCTCACCCAGCAGCACGCCACAGCCAACCAGCGCCCCGACCTGCCCGCCCAACGCGACTGACAAACCACCCGAACACACCACCTGCGTCTGACGGTTGCCTGCTCGGCAGGGCAGCAGCGCGCTGCCCGCCCGTCCCTGACCAGCGGTGATCCGGATACGCAACCGGCGCCGCGACTGACCGAGGGGCGCAATGTCCCCCAACCGCAAGTGCCCCGGGCGGAGGTGACCGACCCGGGGCATTTCTCGCACTGGAGATAACGCCATGAAAGCACAGGTGGAGGGCGTGTTCCAATCCCTCCCGGAGTGGTCCTGGAGCCTCTTTTCCGCGTTCCTGGTGGCCGCCGTCATGGTCATCTGGAACAAGCGGAAGGATCGTTCTCAGGTCGCGGCCCAGTCGGCCCCGCGACCGCGCCTGGATAGGCGCAAGATCCGCTCCGAAGAGGAGCGGAAGAAGTACCGGCGAACCCTCCTGGGATTCGTGTCGATGGGAGTGGCGGGCGCATTCGGCTTGTACCTCTCTCTGAACACGTCGCTTCGCTTCGGGGAAAAGCGGCTCCACCTTCAGGAAGAGACCCTTTGGACCCTGGGAATCGGTCTGGAAATGATCGTTGTGGGCCTGGCCATCTGGTCCTGGGCCTTCAACGACGCCGGCGCCGCCCGTGTCGGGTACGTCCTCGTCCTGGCCCAGGCCGTCGGCGCGTGGGAGGTCGCCTCCCTTGAGAAGGCGGACGCCGGCGTGTTCGTGTACCGGCTCGTCGGCCCGATCATCCTCGCGTACGCGCTCCACAAGCTCCTGAAGCTTGAGGCGCGCCTGGGGAAGATCAACCTGAAGGGCGGTCTGGTCTCGAAGGTCGTCCAGGACCAGAAGAACCGCCTGGAGGCGCGGCTGGGGATCGGTGGCCGCGGCGCTGACGCGGAGGTCATCGCGCGACAGAACGCGGCCGACAAGTACGTGGCCCTGAACACGCGCGGTAGTCGGCGGTGGTGGGAGACCCCGGGCCACTACGAGGCCGCCATGGTCAAGTCGGGGCGCGTCGCGCTGAGGGGCCTGGAGGGCATGGAGGAGATGTACGAGGAGGGCCGATTGACCGACCGGATCGCGCGGGAGAAGGGCATGAAGTCCGGTGCCGGCCACGTCCAGCCCATGCTCATGAGGGGACTGCGGTCGAACGGTTTGCCCGGCGGACCGGACGCGGTTCTTCCGGATGACACCAGTGCTCTGACCAGCGCGGCTTCACCGGCCGCACCCTCCGGCCGCGGCCAGGCCACACCGGAGCCGCAGGAGGCCGTGGCCAGGCCACAGGAGGGCCGCGCGGTGACCGACACGGAGCGGAAGGAGGCAGCGTTCCGGATCTTCGCGGACCTGGACGACCCCTCCGGACGGAAGTTCCTGGACGCCTGGCGGTCCTTCCGGACCGCCGACGGCCAGAAGCTGGGACTGTCCGACAAGGACGTGGCGGTCCTCTTCAAGGACATGGCCGCGATCTTCGACCGGGCGGTGAACGACAACAAGGAGTAACCGAAGCGCTCAAGCGACATCGTCCCCGGCTCCCCTCCGGGAACGGTGTCGCCTGAACGGTTCAGGCACCACGACGGTCCCCGCTGACACGAGATCAGCGGGGACCGTCGGCTTTCCCCTCGACGAGCGAAGGAAGGAGACAGGATGGCCACGACGGTGGGACCGGCGCAGAACACGCCACGAACCACTCTCGCGAAGCCGGGCTTGGCACCCCCCGCGGTGATCCCGCCGGCCCTGGAGATCTGGGCGCCCGATCCCCCGACCTGGGGCCAGCGCATGATCCCCAAGGGGATCCGGTCCGCGATGGCTGACCTGGGGCTTTGGCAGGAGCCGCGCCCCTTGAAGCCCTCGTACCACCTGATCCAAGTGATCGAAGTCCTGACCCGCTACGGCTGGTGCCAGTCCTTCGACTTCTCCCCCACCGGTCGTATGTGCATTAGGGGTGCCCAGACCTTTCTGGAATCCACCGGGCATGTGACCGCGATCGACCGGGGAAAGGCCGTTAATTACCTCCAGACTCAGCTGGCCCGTCAGGGCGTGAAAATGCGGTTCTGGGAGTGGAACGACCTTTCCCACAACACCTTCCGGGGTGTGGAGGCCACGATCTCTGCGGCCTCCGACATGGCACGCAAGAACGGAGACTGAAATGACACCCGACGAAGAGAGGGCATTCGAAGGAATTCAGGCCGGAATGGCGGCCGGAATGGCCTTCGGAAATAGCACGCCGGACGCTTCTCCGTACACCGACGAAGGTCCATACGGAACCCCGGTAGCAAAGCACAAGAAGGCCGGTCTGACCCGCCGCGGAAAGGTCGCCATCGCGGTGGCCGGAGTGGCGATCGCCGGAGGCGGAACCATCTGGTTCCAGGTCCATTCGGCGGCCGTCGCAAAGGACGAGAAGGAAGCCGCCGCCCTCCAGATCCAGATGAAGAAGCTGGAGCTGGAGGAAATGAAGATCCGGAACGAGAAGGCGGCATCCGACAAGAAGGCCGCGATCGCCTCCGCCGACAGGGTCCAGGCGGCCGTCGACAAGTGCGTGAAGGACTCCTCCGACCTGATCGGCAAGGGGTACGGAGCGCCCTCGAAGGGCGACGTCGTGGCGGGCTGCAAGCAGCAGTACGAGGCCACCGACGGGTCCGGCATGGAGGCCGCCGGCAACGCCCAGGACGCCGGTAGCGGAGGGGGCGGCGGGATCAACTCCCCCGCCCTGCTGGGTCTCGTCGCCGGTGGCGGCCTGGCCATCGCGGTGTTCGCGCGCAAGGGCAAGAAGACCGACGCGTAGTCACGGAACGTAGCCATTCTGGTTACTTACTCCCTCCCTCTCTACCGAAAGAACGCGGTCAGGGGGTCCATGCGCCCCCCTCCCGCCGACCTCGAGTTGAGAGGGAGGGAGTAAGTAAGTAACGGGGAGTGACCACTGAAGAGGGTTGATGAAGTACCGAAAGAGCGGCCGGCGCAGCGTTGACGGCCTGGTGTACGTGGTCGGATCGGTCGCTGATCGACGCGTGAAGATCGGCACGTCCGCCAACCCGCACGGGCGCCTGGCGGAGCTGCAGAGCGGGAATCCGAACCCTCTCCAGATCCTCGCCACGGTCGACGGAGGTCACCTCCTGGAAGGGCTTCTCCACGATCTCCTGGCCCGCTTCAGGTCCAGCGGCGAGTGGTTCGACTTCGGGGAAGCGAACCCCGTGCGCATGATCGAAGACGCGGTGGTTCACCTCCGCGCCCAGGACCTGTTCCCAGATGTGGAAGCACTGGAAGAGATCCGCAACAGCCCTCCGCCGGCCACGGTGAAGGAACGCGTACTGGAGGCTCTGGCCTCCCACGAAAAGGGCCTGACACTGGATCAACTGGCCCGCGAATTGGGCATCGTCGCTGGCCACCTCTCTCCGAAGTTGACGGAATTCAAGAGGTCCGGCCATATCACCCATTCGAATCGTCACTGGCGACTGGCGAAGAAGTCGAAGGAGGAATGAGTAATGGCGACCGATACGGCGCCCCCGGTCCCCGAGGGACCACCCGATCCGCCCGCTTCACCGGCCGCCAGTACCGCGACGGCACCGGCCGGAGACACCGGCATCATGGCCGCCTTGATGGCCGCGGTGGAGCCGGCCCGACCCGTCAGCGCGACCGGCGCCGGTGCCAGGCCGGCCGGTGACGATCCGGCCGCGAAGGCGGACCCCGACGGAGCGGTGGACCGCTCCTCCCTGGGCGTCACCAGCGAGTCGTTCAAGGCACTGGAGGACCTGACCGGTGCCGACTCCGACGCAGCCGGCACCCGGTACAAGGAGGGCGTGATCAAAACGCTGGTCCGGGCCGGTGCGACCCGCTGGGCAAAGGGCGGCGGGACAGCGAACAAGCGGCTGGACTTGGAGAAGGCCAGGGCTGGCGCACACCAGGTGAAAGAGGCCCGGACCACCACGGTCATGAAGTCGCCTGGACTTCCCACCCGAAATGGCTCCGGAGGGGCCGGTGGAGGGGGCCGGAATTCCACCGGAAGCGGCTCCACGGGTACCGGCCGCGGCGCGGGCAGCGGTGCCACCGGAGGTGGCGGGCGCGGCTCATCTGGCTCGAATGGAAGCGGCGGGCGCGGCTCGTCCGGCTCGACTGGAAGCGGTGGATCCGGCGGCGGGCGCGGTACCAGCGGAAACGGTGGCGGGGGCTCGTCGAAGGACACCGGCTCCAAGGGGACGGCCGATTCCGGGAGCAAGGGGAAGGGCGGCTCCTCGGGGGACGCGGGAGCTGGCGGAAAGGCCGGCAAGGACGGAAAGTCCGGTGCCTCCGGAAGTAGCGGTGGGTCGTCGTCCGGCGGTAACGCCGGCGGCTCGAAGGGCAAGGCCGACAAGGGCAAGGGCGCGAAGGCCGACCTGGAGAAGGGCGGCGGTAGTGGCCGGGGTTCGGGCGGCTCCTCCGGGAGCGGCGGCGGATCCGGTTCGAGCGGCGGCGCCGGCAAGAACGGCAACAGCGGCAAGAGCGGCGTCGCCGGCGGCTCGAACGTGACCGATGGGGGGCACAACCGGAGTCCGCTCCAGCGATCGAGGGAGACCGGTCACGGCGACGGCTCGGCGGTCCGAGACGCGGTCGACCACGTGAAGGCGTACGCGAAGGGCGCGAAGGACGGATACCAGGACAAGAAGAGGGCGAACCGCATGGAACACGCACGGCTCGACAAGGCGCACGCCGACCACAAGGCGAAGCAGCAGGAGCCGAAGAAGAGCGAGACGCGGGGGACGACGGTCACCGGCACCAGCCGGACGCTCGTCGTCCCCCCGCCGGACGAAGGAGACGACGGAGTGAGTACGGACGTGAAGCCCCTCCGGGTCAAGTTGATCGACCCCAACGCCCTGACTCTGGATACTGCCGGCGCGGCCGGCTCGATCAGCCGGAAGGAACTGCGCAACTTCAAGCAGTACGAAAGGAAGTTGGAGGCCAAGGAGACCCGCCTGATCAGGGTGGCCGAGGCGTGCCGGCAGCTTGAGGCCGCCGCGCAGGACGAGGCGAAGGACTGCCAGCGGCTGGCGGAACAGGCGAGGTCCGTCAAGGGCGGGGAGAAGCTGGCCGGCAAGTTGACCCGGCTGGCCGACAAGTCGAAGGCCCAGGCGACGGAGGCCGGCGAACTGGCCAAGCGGGCGAAGCGCGCCGCGGAGATGTGCAAGGTCGTGCTGACCAACATCGGCACCCGGTACGCGCCGTTGTACAAGGCCGTGGTGGACAGCGACGAGACGAAGCCGGCCGAACTCCGCTTCTACAACGACAAGGGCTCCTACGCGCCCGCCGCGTAGGACCAGACGGGAGACCGATCGATCATGGCGGAGCTGACGTACAAGGCCCTCGTACGCAAGACCCAGGCCAAGGAGAAGGCCCTGGCCCGCAACGCGGAGGGCGTCAAGACGGCCGCGGAGAACATCAAAGCCCTGGCCGACGACACCGCCTCCGACGCGGATGCGCTGGGCGCGAAGTCCGTCGACCGCGACTCCCTGGCCGAATGCCAGGAGCTGGCGAAGGTCATCCGCGGGGTGTCTCAGGGCGCGATCGACTACGCGGCGAAGACGGCCGACACCGCGAAGGCCGCGAAGGCGGCCGGCGACCAGGCCCGCACCACCCACGCCGGCTTCCAGGAAGCCTTCGACCGCTCCAGCGTGGATGGCCTGGAGAAGGTGTCGCGCGACTGGTTCGAGCAGGAATAGCACCGCCCACCACCGGCGCGGCCGGCCCGGGGATCGCACCCTACGGGCCGGCCGCGCCCTTGCTGATCACCCGGTCCAGACAGGAGTCCCCCGATGTCCACCATCACCAAGACCGTGCCGAAGGCGGAGCCGGCGGAACGGGCCGCCGCGGCGCTCCAGATCGTCCTCCCCGTCGGGGTGGGCATCCTGGCCCCCAGCCTGGACCCGAACGCGGCGGCCTACGTCGGGGCCGGCTTCCTGGCCGGTGCGACGTTCGCCGGCGCCAACTACATGAACCGCCTGGGCCGCTGGGCGAACCAGCTCCCCGGGATCGACATCGCGCGGGCGCACCGCGACACCATCGGGATCTCCACGATCACCACCGGTATGGGCCTGGCCGTGGGCCAGCTGGGCGGAGCCGAGACCTCCGAAGCGCTGATGGCCGGCGTCCTCGAGCCGACCACCGTTCCCGGAATCCTGTCGCTGGGCTGGTGGGCCGCGGTCGTCTTCACCGGCTGGCGCCTTCGCCGCGTCTTCGGCCGGCAGAAGGTCGAGGTGGAGCAGGCGCCGACACAGGCCGGCCCGACCAATGCCGGCGACCCCGCTCCGGTGTCCTTGGCCGACAAGATGATTGCGGCCTGGGGGCGCGTGATCAGCGACCCGAAGACGGGACGTCACCGCAACCAGGTCCTGTCCGACGTCGTGATCTACGCGGACCGCTGGGAGGGCCGGATCACTGCGGCCCTGGGCGACTCCGTGAACGTGTCGAAGGAGACCGTCTCCAGCCTCTTCGGTCGCTCGGTTGAGGACATCGACATGAAGTTCGGCGCGCACTCTGGGGAGGCGTTCATCACCGTCTGGTACACCCAGCGCGCGGAGCTGGACCCCTCCACCCTTCAGGGCGCCTGGAAGCGAGTCCGGGCGCGGGTCCTGCCGAAGACCCACCTGGAGGAGGTCGGCAAGGACGAGAACACCGGCGGCCAGGTGGCGCGCGTGGTGGCCGACGACGACCTGGACGCGCTCCCCCGCGTCGTCAACGTCGGGGAGCTGGCCGGCGCGCTCCGCCGTTCCATCGACCTCGTCTCCTACGAGCCGGGTCGGCGCGACCCGCGTCGCGCGATCATCCGCGTCATGGACCACAACCCGCTGGAGGCCGGCCACGACTTCCAGGGCCTGGACTCTCTGGTGGCTACCCCGGGCGGGTGGGTCAACATTGGGAAGATCGTCTCCGGCTTCCCCGCGAAGATCCAGCTGTTCGACCGGAAGCTGGGCGCCCTCCACGTCGTGATCGCCGGTACCACCGGCTCCGGCAAGGGAGGCACGGGACAGATGATCAGCCTGGCGTACCACGCCAACAAGATGGCCCAGATCTACGGCGACCCGAAGGGCGCCAGCAACCCCGCGATTCCGAAGATGGCCGCGTACAGCGGCCTGACGAAGTACGGCGCCCTGGGCGCCATGCGGCTGTCCTGGTGGGTCCTCCAGCACCGGATCGAAGAGGCCGCCCGCCTGGACCTGAAGAACTTCGAGCCGTCCGCGATGCGGCCGTACTGCGCCACCCTGCTGGACGAGGCTGCCCAGATGCTGGCCCCGGGCGCACCGAACCGCAAGGAGGCCGTGAAGATCGTCAAGGACGGCGCCTCTCTGACCCGCTCCCTGGGCATGCCCTGGATCCTGATCAACCAGACCGTGAACCTTGACCAGTTGGGCGGAGAGCAGGCGATCCGCGCCAACCTCCTGGCCGGCGGAACCTGGATCATCCTCCGCACTGACAGCGACCAGGTGAACCTGGGCGACCTTCCTCCCGGCTTCGAGGGCCTGGACCCCTCCCTGATCCCGCCGGTATGGGTGGAGGACGACGACGCGCTGGTGTACGACCCGACCATGGAGGAGTCGGACCCGCGCCGCACCTTCGGCCTGGGCTACATCGCGGCACCGGGCGGGCGCGCCGGCATGATGCGGATCGACACCCTGGAGGACGCCACCGAGCACATCCGGCCGGAGAACATCATGGCCCCGGTCGACGTCCCTTGGTGGGGCGACCAGGCGCACATGGAGGAGCTGGCCCAGACCCCCATCCCCGGCTTCGAGGAGAAGGACGACGGCGGCGGATCCGACGAAGCCCCCGCCTCGTTCGCTGGCGTCGACCTCCCGAAGGCCAAGGAGCTGACGTCGGAGGAGAAGGTCCTGGCCGCCCTCCGCGACGAGTCCGACCCCATGTACGTGGACATGGTCGACGAGGGCGACGAGATCGTCCCCGACGACATCGACTACGTGGAGCGGGGCCAACTGCAGGCCGCCTGCGGGGTGGCGGAGTCGACCTTCGCGAACGTGCTGAACAAGCTGGAGAAGGCAGGAAAGATCCACCGGATCAAGGAAGGGAAAGCCTCGAAGGTGGCCCTGGGCGGCCGACCAGAGAAGGCCAGCGACGAGGCCGCATAACCGCGGCCACACAACGGCGCCCTTCCCATGCGGGGGGCGCGCCGTTCCAGTCCGCGCTGACCCGACGCCCTGCCTGGTTCTCGGCCGCCCCGTGGCTGCCGAGGACCGGACAGGCCGCCCGGCCTCTGTCCCACCAACTGCGCAGCCAGCTGATGAGTTGACGTCGAATCCATCGGAAACGGCAATTGCGCCGCACGAAGGCATATCCGTGCGGCGCAACTGGTGATGGGCCCGAGCTACTCCTGGGCGGCTCTCGGCGGCCGGCCGCCGACGTTCGTCCGGTCCCACCCCTTCTCCCACGTCACGACAGCGGCACGCTCCCAGACTCTGCCTGCCTTCGTCTGGGCGACCGGAGCGGGGAAGTCGGCGCGCGCCACCAGCTTGTTGGCCCGCTGGCGGCTCACGCTCAGCATCTCCCCGATCTCGGTGACGCCGACGTGCTCGGGAGGTGTGTTCGTCATGCCCTCGAGGATCGGGCCCAGGCCAAAACCTGTCAACGCCTTTCGCCTGTAAACGTGTTGACAGGCGAAACCCGTTTACAGCATGGTGGATGCGTACCGAGCGAGACCACCACCTCACCCGGAGGCAAAAGCCAGTGCGTGCACGCGACTTCGACCCAACCGGTGAGCACCACGGCGGCCTCCCCACCTACCCCTGGCGGATGGCCCCGGCCAATGACGGCCTGGCCACCCGCCGCCAACTGCGCGCTCTCGGCCTGCGCATCGGCGGCCAGCCGATCGCCGCGCAAATCCTGTGCCGCAACGGCCGCCGGTACGCGTACCTCTACCGGATCGACCTCGCCAAGCCCGTGCGCCCGATGACGCTCGGCAAGGAGGCCGCGCTCGACAAAGCGATGGCAGCCCGCCAGACCTGCCCTCGCTGCTCGCGCCGGTACTTCACGTGCCTCCCGCTCAAAACACTCGGCAACTGCCTGGAGTGCCACGACGGCACTCCCGCCGACCCGCGCACCTACATCGCTCCCCCGGCCAAGCACCGGCTGGCCGCCTGACCGAAAGGACCTCCGACCGTGCCCACCGACACCACCGACGAGACGATTCGCTACACCGCCGACGTCGTCTTGCTCGCCGCCGGCAACGTCCTGCTGATCGAGCGGGGCTGGGACCCGTTCAAGGGCCAGTGGGCCCTGCCCGGCGGCCATGTGGACAGGGGAGAGACCAGCCTGGCCGCCGCGGCGCGCGAACTGGAGGAGGAGACCGGCATCACCGTCCCGGTCGCCGACCTCCGGCAGGTAGGCGCCTACGACGCCCCCGGACGCGACCCCCGCGGCCGGTACGTCAGCGTCGCCTACACGGCCACCCTGCCCTCACCCGTCTCACCGATGGCAGGGGACGACGCCACCGCCGCCCACTGGTGGCCCCAGGACGCGCTCCCCCACCTCGCGTTCGACCACGCCGAAATCCTCGCGCACGCGACTCGCTGCCTCCCCGCAGACGGGGGCCGTTCACCGGCTGCAGACCGCGGTACCTGCTGAGACCTGACGCCTTGCCTGGTCCTCGCCCCGGCTCCCCGGATCGCCGGCTCCCGCGCCCGCCGACGAACCGCCGTCGGCAGGCGCACTCAACCTCGTCAACCAGATCACTATCTGAAGGGCCCCACCATGTTCCTCATCATCCGTAGGCCCCAGCTCCGCCAGCAGCTCCGTCGGCTCTACCGCTCGATGCATGAACTCCATGACCGGTCCGTCGCCGAGAAGCGCCGAGCCGACACCGCCGCCCAGGAGCTGGAGCAGCTGCAGCTCGCCGTCAATGTCTTCCGGCGCCAGAGCATCGAGATCCAGGCGACGATCTCCCGCCTGGACATCCGCGAGAGCGCGGAGGCGTGGGCCCTGGGCGCCCACATCATCGCCCTCCTGGACGGCCCCGTACCGCCCGGCCCGCCGCCCCGCTTCTGCCCCAGCTGTCAGATCGCCGACGTCGAGGACTACGACCTGCCCATCCCCCACACCGACGACAGCGCCCCCTGTGCCCGCTGCCGCCGCTGCGGGCACAACTGGGCGCTGGACCCCGCCGCAGACGGCTGCTGTGCCGCATGCGGCGGCAGCGGCAATCTCGGCCGCCAGGGCCTGGACGACCCGCCCTGCCCCTGCATGACCCCCGAGCAGGACCACCTCCGCAGGATCCGCAGCGGAGCCAACGACCACGCCGGCATCGGCCGGGCCATCCCGCTCTCGTGACCGCCCGGCGCCTGCCCGCCGCCCTGCTGCTCGCGGCCGTGCCCGTCGCTGTGGCGACGGCCACCGCCGTGCTCAAGGCCGGCAACTGGTCGTTGTTCGTCGACCGGCACCGAATCGAGCTCACGCCCAAGGCCCGCCGCTCCTGTTCGCGCTGCCACGGAGAGGGCGGCTGGTGGGTCGGAGGCGCCTTCCCGGAGATGGAGGCGTGCGGCTGCTGGTCCGACCGGCGCGAGCTCCGTATCCGGCTCCTGCCCATCCCGGCCTGGCGGGACCAGCCCCCGTTCTGACCGACCCCGCCCCCGGCCACACAGGCCAGGGGCGGGACCAGCGGGCGACCGCAGCACCGGCAAAGGCCGGCCGCCCGCTCCCCTTCACCCCATTCGAGATCAGGAGAGACACCAGCATGCACCGTCCCGACGTCTTCGCCGCCCTGCTCGGACTGACCCGCGCCGGAAGCAAGATCGGAGATTTCTGGGTCCAGGACGATTTCTGCGCCCGCGTGAAGGGCGCCTCCGACGACCACCCGGTCACCTACGAGGACCCGCAGACGAAGGAGAAGTCCACCCACGGCACGGCCGACGGCCGCAAGGCGTGCCTGCACCACTGCCTGACCTACACGGCCACGCAGGCAATCGTCGCCGGGGCCGGCGCCCGCGCGCTCGGCATCCGGGTCCACCCCGCCGCCGCGGCCGTCGCGCTGGCGGTGTCCTTCGGCACCCACTACGCCGCCGACCGCCGCGTCCCGGGCAAGGGCCTGCTGGAAAAGATCGCCACCAAGACCGGCAAGGGCAACTTCTACAAGCTGGCCGACTTCGGCATCAACGGCGCTTTCCACCTCGACAGCTCGTGGCACCACGGCTGGGAGACCGTCGCCGCCCTTATCGCCACCACCAAGGCCACCACGCGATGACCGCGGGGGCGGCCAACGGACGTCACCTGGCCGCCCCCCTGCCTCCCCCCCCGCCGCCTGAGCAACAGCCGTGCCTGTCCCGCCACTTGTGCTCTTGACCTGCAAGGAGAACGCACCTCATGAACTCGCCGCTCCGCTCGAACCTGCCGGACAACGCGCTCGTGGTCTTGATCGGGGCCTCCGGCGCCGGGAAGTCCACCCTCGCTGCCACCTGGCCCGATACCCAGGTTCTCTCCCTCGACGCCCTGCGGGGTGACGTGAGCGACGACCCCGGCTGCCAGGACGCGGACGTCACGAATGATGCCGCCGACGCGCTGGCTGTCATCCTGGAGCGCCGCATGGCGCGGCGCCTCAACACCGTCATCGACGCGACCAACGTCGAACAGTGGGTGCGAGCCAACCTGATCGCCGCCGCCAAGCGGCACCAGATGCCCGCCGTCGCGTTGGTCGTCGCCAGCCCGGCCGAGGTCTGCGTCGACCGGCAGAAGCCGAGGCCGGCCAACCGGGCGGTGCCCGAAGACACCGTCCGCGCCCAGCACAAGGCGATGGTCGCCTCCCACGCGAGCCTCGCGTCGGAGGGCTTCAACCAGGTTCTGTTCGCCGACAGCCTGTACCGCCTGGAGCCCTACCTGCGGCGCCTGAGCGAGGCCCGCAACGCCGATCTCGGATTGGACGGCAGTGACGGCCTGGGCGACCTCCTCCTCCCCCGCCGCAGCTTTGGCCCGGAGATCTTGCGCATGTGGCGGTGGAAGCCCGGCTGCGACATCGCGGGTGGTGACCGGGTGGCGGAGATCCGCCTCGGCCAGCAGTACCTCACCCTCGCCCTGCGGCAGAACGTCGACGGCAAGGGCGACGTCGGCTTCGACGTCGCCCTGCCCTGCCCGTTCGACCCGGAATGCAAAAGCTACGCGTGGGCGCCCGCCTACAGCATCAGCTGCCTACATCGGGCGCTCAGCGGCGAGATGGACGGCGACCCGGACACCGTCTGCCCCATCCACGGCGGGTTCGACGACATCGACCAGGAGACCGACGACCAGGACGACCCCGAAGGCCGCGCCGACCTGGAGCAGCAGTACGCCGACGCGGTCCGCGCGTGAGCCGCGCCGCCCCCGGGCCGCACCCGCTCACCCCGGCTGACCTCCCGGCCGGAGACGAGTGGTGGCGGCTGCCCGACCTGCCACCTGCCCATCCAGGGCGGGAGCGCCGGCCTCGCGGCGCACCGCCGCACCGTCCACACCCACCGCGGCGACCCTCGTACGCCGATCACCGTCCAGCTCAACTACTGAGGAGACACTCATGGACACCCAGACCCACCCCCACACCTTCACCGCGCTCGCCGCATGCTTCAGCGCGGACCTCGCCACCTTCATCGCGGAGGGCACGCCGCAGGCCCCCTCCCCGGCCGACTTCATCGACTTGATCGACCGCGTCCGGAACGTCCTGGGCAGCGCCAGCCTGGGCAGTCTGCAGGAGGCCGAGGAGGAGCTTGACGCCGCTACCACGTACCTCACCGACGCGCTGAACCGCGCCGAGGACGACCAGGCGACGCTCCTGGCCCATGCGCGTACACACCTGCGCAACGCCCTCGAGGCGATCAACTGACAGGCGTTGAGCGCACTCTGTGCCGCCCCTACCCGCCAAAGCAGAGGTCGGGGCGGTCGCAGTGGCTCCTCAACGCAAGCAACACGAAGGCGACTTCGCGGCAGGAGCTTCCGCCCGGGACGGCCACCAGGCCGGAAAACCATCGGCCGCCCCGGACCACCCACCCCGTTCGAGACGAGAGAGGGAGAGACCAGTATGGCCTCCACCGGACGCCTACACGCCCCGGCCCACCCGGGCACCTGGATCCGCGGCATCACCATCAAGCACCCGCACGCCGAGTGCATCGTCGCCGGAGCGAAAACGATCGAGAACCGCCCGCGGCCCTGGTCCTGGCGAGGCTGGCTGCTCCTCCACGCGAGCCAGAGCATCGACCGCCCCGCCCTGCGCCTGCCGCTGGTCGCCCGTACGATCCGCGGCCGCGCGCTGGCCACCGGCACCGTGATCGGAGTAGCCCGGCTGACGGGCTGCCACCAGGACCCGGCCGACTCCCTGCGATGCACGCCGTGGGCGGAGCCCGGCGCGTGGCACCTGGAGCTCTCGGACGTCCAGGCCCTCGCCCTGCCGATCCCCGCGCGCGGGCAGCTCGGACCCTGGAAGCCCACCGAGGAACTGGTGGCACAGGTGCTCCAACAGTTGCCGAACCTGCGGGCGGCTCGATGAACAGCACCCGGCGCGATGCCGACCACGCCCTCGCCTACCCCGAGCCGGCCGCCTCGCCGCTCTGGCACCGGCAGGGCCCGCAGCCCCGGCCGCTCACGCCCCAGCAGCAGCGGCGCAACCGCGAACTCCTGGTGCTCACCGATGGTCACGCTGCCACCCAGCGCACCTAGAACACCAACACCACTACCCAGCAGCACCACCCGGAGCGCTGCGCCCGACGCACCTGGCCAGTCGCGCCGCTCCACCGCCTGCTCCCCATCAGCGAAACGGAGGCGCCCTTCATGCGCCCGACCCACCCGCTCCGCCTGACCTCCTTCGGCTACCTGCACCTGCCGACCGGCCCCGACGGCTCCCCCGTCCCGCCCGCCGCCGACCGGATCGAGGACGTCCGCGACCGGCTCCGCGACCCGGCCGCAGCCCGCGACATCCTCGACCTCGACGGCCTTGACCCCCGCGTCCAGGACGTCGTCCTGAACACCCCCGGCGCCCGCGAACTGCTCAACAACCTCGCGGACTACGCGACTCTGCCCGCCGGCCCCCGCCGCATCGCCATCGGATGTGCCGGCGGCCGGCACCGTGCCAGCGGCCTTACGGAGCTCCTGGCCCGAGCGCTCCGGGACCGCGGCCGCGAGGTCGAAGTCGAGCACCTCCACGTCCATCTGCCACGCGTTCTCAAGACGCCCGCCAGCCCCGACACCGAGCAGGAGACCGCCTGATGATCCGTCGTATGCTCCGCCGCTGCGGCAACGCCCCCAGCGCCCTGTCTGCCGAGGACCAGGCCGTCGTCGACGCGTTCCGCGCGATGCTCGCCGCCGTGCGCCACCCAGAGCTCTGGACCCCCGGCTGCGCCCAAGACGTCGCCGTGAAGGTCGGCCCATTCATCGAACGCGCACGCCCCCGTTCCGGCGACGACCACGGCCCCGACCTGATCGCCGTCTCCCTGGCCCACCCCGACACCCCGCACGCCGCGGCCTACCTCCACGGCCACAACCTCGGCTACACCGACAAGGGCTGGCTGCGCTGCGAGACGGCCGCGATCCTCGACGTCTGGCAGCCGGCCTACGCCATGCTCACCCACGCCGCCGCGGACCTGCCCCTTCCCGACGACGTCGGTATGGCCCCCGCTCACTACGGCGTCCACGTCGAAGCCCGACGCAGCGACGGCACCTGCTACACGCTGCTCCGCCTCGGGCCCTACACCCAGGTCCGGCACGCCGACCGTGACGCCGCCCGCCTCAACGCCAAGGTGGAAGGGGAGGCGGACACCGCCACGCCGGGGCTCGCGGCGCGGGCGGTGGCCGCACCGTTCGACGTCAGCGACCGCGCCGCCTACAACGACCCGTACGAGACCGACGCCGCTGTGCTCCTGGCGGCCGCCGTCGAAGGGGCGGGTGCCGCGACGGCATAAGGGGATCAGGTGTCGACGATCTGGGCACACTGAGAATGTCCAAACCTGGCCCCACGAAGGCCCGTGCCTCTGCGAGCGATGCAGCGGCACGGGCCTTCGTGCGTTTTAGGTGCACGTACGGAGAGTTGAGCCCTCGAGGGCGGGGCGAGTCGGCCCGCACTGCTACCCCACAGCTGCAAACGGCTTAGCGCGCGCGGGGCAACTAATGGCTGAAACGGTAATTTTCGCCCTCATCGCCCAAAAGGTGACCGCCAGAACGGGGCCATGCGCGGCCGAACTTGAAGTGGCTGGTGTGACGCGACCTTGATGCGCCTGCCAGGCCGTCAGATCGCCGCACAGGCGATCCATGTCTACGGATGAGGGGGCTGTGGTGCCACTAGGGCATCTTTACGGCGTAAAGACCGGGGCTCGGCCCCTTCTGGCGACGGCGGTCGTTAAGCTCCTGGTCGGAGTCAATCAGCACCATCTCGGGAGCGGTGAATGGCCGGCGCGCAGAACGACGGGCTTTCCGTAGCGGAACGTCGACGTAAGAAGGAAGAGGAGCGTCGGCGCCTCGAAGCCGAACAGGCCGGTGCCGTCGGCAGTCCGGTAGTTGCTCTCTCGGAGCTCGCGCATAATCCGCGCAACGCACGAGGAAAGCTCGAAGGCATCGAGGGTCTCGCCGACACGTACGCCACGTCGGGTGTGTTGCAGCCTCTCGCCGTGGTCCCGGTGGCCGTCTTCCGTACGGCGTTCCCGGAGTGCAGTGACGAGATCGGCGAGGCACGCTATGTGGTCATCGGCGGAAACCGCCGCCTGAGCGCTGCACGTCATGCTGGTCTCAGCGAACTGCCTGTGCTGGTCAACACCAGGGCGCAGACGCGCAAGGACATCCTCGTGGCGGCAGCCACAGAGAACCTCGCCCGGGAAGAACTCAAGCCGCTTGAGGAACTGGCGACGATCGAAGAGCTCAAGGCCGAATTCGGCACTTACGACGCTGTCGCGGCGCAACTGGGTAAGTCCGCAGGGTGGGTCTCTCAGCGCCGACGCCTGCACAACCTTCAGCCGGAGGTCCGCGAGGCGCTGGAAGCGCGTGCCGACGGCATGACCATCGAGCTGGCTCGGGCGCTCGGCAAAATCAAGGACAGGGACCTGCAACTGCAAGCGTGGGAAGCCGAGCGTCGCCTGGCGGCCGACCGGGCCGCAGAGCCCAAGCCCAAGAAGGGGCAGAAGGGTGGGGCTTCACAGAAGCCGCGTGCGAAGGTCCCTGCGCAGGGTCGGCCCGGTGCAGGAGAAGGGGGCCTGGACCAGGAGTCCATCACACGCCGAGAGGCGTGCGCTACGGCCGTCGCAGCAGCTGCTGGTGACCTGTGCTGGGTGCAGATCATTGCGATGCAGTCCCCCGCTCTCCCCGATGATGCTGTGGCTCTTGCCGCTCGCTGGCTTACGGATGCAGGTGTCGACGCGTCTGCGCTCGAACTGCCATCCCTGAGTGATGAAACCGTCGATGTTCAGACGCGCCACCAGACGGTGCTCGCTCTGGCCCTGGCACACTGTGAACTGCAAATGACCGACACCGTCACCGGAGACAGCCCCCACGTCCGCGCGTACCTGGACTGGATGGCCTCCTTCGCTGACTACAAGCCGGCCGAGACTGCGTCTACAGCCTGACCCCGGAGATCCTCGTGACTACTGCCCCATCCGCCCTGCCGGAGGACACCGGCAGGAAGACCCGCGTACTGGTGTCGACGAACGGATCCGCAGGCTCAGGGAAGACGACTTTCGCCAGCGCAGTCGGATATGCAGCTGCGGCACGAGGCAAGAAAGTCTGCTTCCTGCCCATGGACAAGCAACGCGACCTCTCGCGGCTCTGCGGGTACGACGACCCCGACAGTGACGAGGATCTGCCCACCCTCTATGACGTCCTGGATGGCATCTGCTCGCTCTCCGAGGCTGTGGTGCCTGCGCTCAACAGCAAGACCAAAGAGGTAATCCCCAATCTCCACCTGGTCCTGGAGTCCAGGAAGCTGGAGCACCTGGAGTACAAGCTCGCAGGGGAGACAGCGCGCGAGCTCTGGCTCTTCAGGCTTCTTCCCGAACTCCGTGGCCGTTTCGACATCGTCATCGTCGACTGCCCTGGTGACGTGAAGCTCGCGACCATAGGGGCACTCATCGCCGGAGACGAGATCATCGGCTGCACCAAGTCGCAAGAGAAGGAAGCCCGCGGGCTCACCGAGCTCGAAGACAAGATCACCGAGATTCACAGGTCCTACGGCCACACCGGAATGCGTGACAGCCTCGACTGGGTGGTCATCGGCGAAGGGGTCTCCAACGCCTCCCAGGGCAAGGTCTACCTGGATATCGAGGGGCAGCTGCGCGAGGCGTACGGCTCCATCGTGGCGAAGGAGACCGTCAGCGACGACGTGAAGGTCCCGGAGGCGTATACCGCGGCCCAGCCCGTGACCCTCTACAGCCCCAAGGCCCGTGCCGCGGTGGCGTACACCAAGATCGGACGGCAGATGAAGCTGTACCGCTGACCCCCGATCTTTACGTCGTAAAGAAGCCGGCCCCCGAGCAGATCCCGGGGGTCGGCTTCTTTACGACGTAAAGATTGATGACGCGCGCTTACGTGTTCACCGCCCCCCACGGGCGATCACTTTTTGCTGACGATCGTGATCGCGCGTACGCCGAACCGGACTCCCCGGCAATGCGCCGTGAGAGTGTGAAAGTCGCTCGCATGACGGGATCGCACCAGGAGGGGCAGCAGTACGTGACTGTGAAGGGCGGGATGCCGGAGAAACTCGGCCGGGCTCACCGGATCCTGATCGGCGTGGTGATCGCAGGGGCGGCCCTGATCGCGGCCATCGGCTTCGCCGGCTCCTACGCGGCGGTGCGCGAGCTGGCCCTCAAGAAGGGCTTCGGCTCCTTCGCCTACTTCTTCCCCATCGGCATCGACGCGGGCATCTGCGTCCTGCTCGCCCTGGATCTGCTGCTGACCTGGATCCGCATGCCCTTCCCGCTGTTGCGGCAGGCAGCGTGGCTGCTGACGGTCGCGACGGTGGCGTTCAACGGCGCTGCGGCCTGGCCGGACGTGCTCGGCGTGGGGATGCATGCCGTCATCCCGGTGCTGTTCGTCGTCACCGTCGAGGCCGCCCGGCATGCCGTCGGGCGGATCACCGACATCACGGCGGACAAGCACATGGAGGGTGTGCGGATCACGCGCTGGCTGCTGTCGCCCGTCCCGACCTTCCTGTTGTGGCGGCGGATGAAGCTGTGGGAGCTGCGGTCCTACGACGCGGTGATCAAGCTGGAGCAGGAGCGGCTGGTGTACCAGGCGCGTCTGCGTTCGCGGTTCGGGCGGGGTTGGCGCCGTAAGGCTCCCGTGGAGTCCCTGATGCCCCTGCGGCTCGCCCGGTACGGCGTACCGCTGGTGAAGACCGCACCGGCTGGTCTCGCCGCGGCGGGCATCGAGACTCCGATTGAGGACCTGGCGGACCAGGCTCCCGCCGAGCTGGCATCGGCCGATGACCCCCAGTACTCCCCCGGCGCACCCGCATACACCACCGAACTGGCCGGCCGCCGGGACGAGGGGACCAGCCCAGCAGCCGCAGTCGTCAGCGCGAGGGAGACGCCCGAGCCGACAGTCGGCACCGCTGATCTAGCCGAAGCCTTCCGCGCCTACCTCGCGCTGAACGGCAGCCACCCCAACTCTCGGCAATTCGCCCTGTACCTCGCCGACGCTGGCATCACCGACCCAGAGACAGACGGCCCGCTTCCCGAAGCCACGCTTCGTCCCGCCCTGCAAGAGCTGCGCCGGGAACACCCCGCCGCGACTGGTGGTGCCATGGACGTGGTCGACCCCAAGCCTGAGCCTGAGCAGTGGCAGGTTTCCGGTACCGGCCAGCCCACGTACAGGAGCCTGGTCGAGCACGAGCCGGCCAGCCCCGCGCCAGCCCCTTCAGCCCCGCTTCCGGAACCGGTGGCCACAGCGTCGGCCACCGGAGGGCAGGATGCGCAGCATCCGGATTCCTCGGCCACTGGACAGGGCGCGAGCGGTAAGACAGACGTCGCGGCTTCAGATCGACCGCCAACGATCCCGCCCTCGCGCGTGCCCGAGACCACCGGCCAGCCTGAACTGTGGGAGACCGCCTCTCAGGACACCGGTGAGGCCACAGCGCGAAAGCTGCAAGCGGAGCAGCAAGAGCTCGACCCCGAGGAGCAGAGGATCGAGCAGGTGGTGCAATGGCTGATCGAGGCGGAGGCCACCGGTAAGAAGCTGTCTGGTGCAGAGGTTGCTCGTCGACTGGAAGTAGCCCCGCGAACGGGCCAGCGCGCGGTCGCCGCGGCCAAGGAGGTCAAGCAGGCTCGCGAGCGACAGCAGGGCCGGTCGCATCTGAGGTCGGTCACCCACCGCATGTGACCGACCGGCCGTGTCGCCGAGCCACAGCATCGGCCACGGCCGGCACGCGTCACAGGGCCACGGCGGGCCGTGGCCGATAGGCCGACGAACCTCGCTCCATCGAATCGGCCATGGCCGATCGGCGCCGTGGCCGATGGCCGATAGCCGAAGTGCCGGAGTCGGCCACACACCCGCGCACGGATGTCCCCATGACCACACCTCGCCCCGCGGCGCACCTGCCGGGTATCCGACGAGGGTAAGCATCCGGGTATCCGCTCTGCGCATGGCGCAGTACCCATCGGCCACCCCAGCCAGCTCCTCACCGCCGCATGCCGCGCGACGGCACACCAGCCAAATGAACCCCCAAGTCGAACGGCGGCTGCCTCCGCCCATACCCGCCCGCGGTCGTACCCTCGCCACGGACCCGCTTGCGGAGTTGGCTGAAGCGTCTGCCGGCAGCTGACCGGTCATGCCGTTGCCGACGGGGGCCTGGCCGATCCGCCTCGTTACCGATCCGGATCCCCAACCGGCCATGAGCCACCGGCCACGACGCGCGGTCAATCGGCCACGGCCGGCCACCCCGTGGCCGATGGCCGAAATCCCGGAGTCGGTCATCGGCCACGGCCGCATCGTGGCCGATGTACTCGACGGCCATCGGCCACGCCGCAGGCGGGCCCGTCCAACTCGGGGACCTGCGGGTATTCGCTGCGGGGTAAGCAAGTGGGTAATCGGGCGGTGCCGGGACCGCGGGTGCGAATCAGGTGCTGACGGCCAGCCGGAGGTCAGGTGCTTGTGGTGAGGGCAGCGGCGAGCGTGCCGATGATGAGGAACGGCCCGAAGGCCCGTGTGCTCTTGCGGTGTCCGCGCCTGGTGAGCAGGAGCAGAACCGCGACCATGGCGCCGAGGAGATAGGTCAGCACGAGCGCGAGGACTGCGGCCTGCCAGCTGTGCCACCCGAGCACCGCACCGAGAGAGATCGCCAGCTTCGCGTCGCCCAGCCCGGTGGTGCCCAGAACGGCGAGCACGGTGAACAGCCCACCGGCCACCGCCGCGACAACCGCGGCACGCAGCAGGCTCCCGGCCTCGTGGTGAGCGGATGCGGCGGTGAGCAACACCAGCGTGCCGACAGCGGCAGCCAGCGTCAGCAGGTTCGGCAGCCGCTGCACCGCGCTGTCGATCAGCAGAAGGCCGGCGCCTAGGAGCGCGATCCAGTACTGGGCGGCGGCGTACCAGCCGACAGCGCCACCGGTCGCGACCACAGCGAACGCGGCGGCGGTAGTGAGCTCCGGCAGCCAGGGCGCACACAGATGCGCACGGCAGTTGGGGCAGTGGCCGCCGGGCGGAAGCAGCCGCAGGGCGTGGGGGCCCCACGTCGGCACCGGCCGCGGTGAGCAGGCCGGGCAGGTGACGTCGGCGGGCTGTCCGGCTGGGACGGCGAGAGCGACGACGAGCGGGCGCAGACCGGCTCCGGCCACAAGGCCCACAAGCGTGGCCACCAGCTGGCTGAGCATGCGGCGGTGTCCTCTCGTGCTGCGCGACCGGTGCCCTGCGGCCCGGGTTCGGTCACGCGGACTTGCTGAGCTGGGCCAGGATTTCGGCGGTGGACTCTTCCATGTCGACGCCCAGTTCCATGTTGAGGGTGTCGAGCTTCTCCGCGGCCCGCTCCAGGGCGTCGTAGTTGCCGAGGGCGGCGTAGGTGCGGAACAGGATGCGGTACAGGTTCTCCATCTCGGGTGCCGCGTCCAGCCCCTTGGTTGCCGCCCACAGGGCCCCGCGCGGATCGCCCTGGGCCAGGCAGTGCTCGGCCAGGTCCGCGGACGCGTCCACGATCGCGGAAATCATGTCCTGGGCCTGGTGCTCGGCCCAGGCGTAGCGCCGGCTGTTCACGCCGGAGAACGGCCGGCCCCGCACGAGTTCGAGTGCAGCACGCAGCTGGGCTGCGGCATGCGGCCCGGGGCTCTTGGCGGCGGCCGCGGTCAGACGCTGGAAGCGGTGCCAGTCGGAATCGACGGCCGGGGCCAGGGCGTAGCGGGCGTCGCTGGTGGTTGCGATGGGCGGGAAGAACGGGCTGCCGTCCTCGTCGGTGCCCAGCCACGTCCGCAGGCGGCTCACCGTGGCGTTGCGGTACTTGCGGGCGGTGTCCCGGCCGGGCCACATCGCCTCGTCCACGGCGTGATGGTCCAAGTTCGGGTGCAGCACCAGCCACGCGGCCAGCTCGATGCAGGTGCGCTTGCGCTTGGACTCGATATTGCCCCGAGCACCCTCGATGTCCACCGGGCCCAACATCCGCACCACAGGGCCGTCGCCCGCGGTGTCCACTGCGACCTCGGGCTTCGGCGACGGCTCCGGCGTCTCCTCCAGGAGCGAGACATGCGCGTGGACGGCCGGAATACGGTGCTGCGCCGCAGACGCGGAAGAGCCGGACGGAGCGGGCTCGTTCATCTCATCGACGGTGGGCAAGCCGCCAGCATCCTCGCCCTTGGTGTCGCCCGCGGGGGCAGGCGCCTGGTCGTCCGCTTCGTTGGGCGGCTCGTCTTCGTAGACGGCGAACTGGGCCATCAGGCTCGGTACCTGAGCCGGGGGGCTGGCCGGCGCAACTGCCGGGGGAGCGACGGCCGCGGCCGCGGGCTCATCCGCTGCCGGCGCGTACTGCGACAGGTCGGGGACGGCCTTCGGGGGAGTGGTGACGGGCTGGGCGGCGGGCACGTCGTCCGCGCGGGTCGTCGCCAGCACCTCGAGCGCGTAGGCGTAGTCCTCATCGCTGAGCGCCTGCACGTTGCACGAGACCTCCACCTCGGTGCCCGGCAGCAGCAGCGTGACCGGCCCAGCTGAGGTATCGGCCTCCACCACCTGGGCCCCCGGCAGGGCGGCCGCACCGCTGCCGGTGGTCAACAGCGCGGTAGCCGACCGCGGATAGTCGGCAACGACCTGCCGCAGCTCCTCCAGCTCCGTGCCCGCGACGTCCTCGGCATCAGCGTCGGCGAACAAGAGGTGCGGGCTCCACGCCGCGGCGGTCTCCTCGCCGGTCCGTGCGCGCCGCAGGCCCGGTGCTCCCATGACGGCCAGGGCACGCTGCTGCTCGGTGTGATGCGCCCGGAGAGCGGCCCGCGCGCCGGCGACGTCCGCGTGCTCGATGACCCGCTCGGGCAGCTCCTCACGCAGACCGGGCGCAGAGGGGCCGATGGCGGAGACGGTGAGGTGGTCCGCGAATTCACTGGCGCCCAGCTCCAGAGCCAGGGTGCGCAGCACCCGGTGCCGGTCGGCCCCGGTGAGGTGGAGGTGACCGGCGTTCTCCAGGTCGAGCAGGATCAGGTGGCCCTGCTGGTCCCACCCGAGGGAGGCCAGCGTCGGGTAGGGGGATTCGACGTCGTCGGTCTGCTCCTGGGGCAACAGGTCGCCCCCGCGGGTCGGGCAGGTCCACCGCTGCAGCGCGTCGGGGGCCGCGGTGAAGGGCGGCACGGGGGCCGCCGGTTCGGTCAGGTGCAGGACGATCTCGCGCGGACCGATCACCGCGGCGGACAGCGGCGGCAGCTCCCGGCCGGCGGCGGTGAGGTGGACTGCCGCGGTGCGCAGGGCCCCGTCGAGCATGGTGGTGTCCAGGGCCGCCTCAGCGGTGCGCAGGTTCTGCTCGGTGGCCGCGGCCCCGTCTTCGGGCAGGGCGATGCGGCGGCCACGGTGCCGGCGGCGCTGCTGAAGGATGCGCCGGGTGGCCACCGCGGACAGCAGCGCGGCGGCCAGGACGCCGCCGCCGATCGCGGCGATCTGCCCGGAGCTGGCCCGCGCCGAGTCCGAAGCGGGGGAGCTCTGGTGCGGTGCGGGAGTTGCCTTCGTGGGGGAGTGGGGGGCGGTGGGTTCAGCGGACTCGGGCGCAGCTGGCTCGCGCTCGGGGGCGGACGTGTGCCCCTGCTGCCCGCCGGTCTTCTCCTGGGAGGCATCTGGTGCTGGCTGGGACGTCTCGCCGCCAGCGTCGGACTGCTGGTGCTCGTGATGGGGCGCGGCGTTGCTGCCGTCGTCCGGCTCGGGCGTGTGCCGTTCGTGCTGCGGGGCCGCGTCCTGGTCCTGGTCGTGCTTGCCCTCGGCCGGCGGGGCGGGGGTGGCCTCTTGCTGCGGCACGTCGACGTGCTGGCCGGGGTAGATCAGGTCGGGATCGTCGATCGTGTCCTTGTTCTCGGCGTAGATGTCGCGCCACCGGTCCCCGTCGCCGAGCTTCTTCTGCGCGATGAAGGACAGCGAATCGCCCGAAGCCACCGTGTACGGCTCGGTCTTCTTCTCGTTGCTCGTGCCGGTCTCGGCGGAGGCCGGGACGGCCGCTGCGAGGTCTGTGTGCACGCCGCTCGCCTCGGCCGGAAGGTTGACGACGGTCCCGGCGGGCAGCGTCGCGCTCTGCGGCAATCCGGGGTTCAGGGCACGGATTTCGGCGTGGCGGCGCCCGTCGCCGAGGTAGTGCTCAGCCAGGTCCCAGACGGTCTCACCCGTGGCACCCACGGTGTGTCGGGGACCAGTGTGCGTGGACTCCTTCTGCGCGGTCGGCGCATGCGGGGCGGAGGGGCCGGGCGCTGCTGTGGCGCTGTGGGCAACCGCGGTGGCGGGGGTCGCGGCGATTGCGGTGGCCGACGGGAGCACCAGCAGGCCGCCCAGCAGCACGGCCGCAAGACGCTGTGGTGCGGCAAGGCCCCGCACGCGCGGTGCGGTGCGGTGGCGCAGGAGGGCTGCGGCCTCCACGACCAGGGAGGCGATGAACCACGCCCACAGCACCCAGCACACCAGCGTGATGGCGGTGAACAGGACGTGCCCGTCATCCGGCGCCATCAGTGCATCCCCGATATCGCCCGCCGAGGGCACGCCGGCGGGCAGCGTGCCGATGCGCAGCAGTGCGAGCGGCAGGCCGGCGACGAGCGCGGCGAGGGCGATCAGGCTGCCGGTGATGCGTACCAGGGTCAGTGGCCAGGGGCGGCGCGTGGGGGAGTGGGGGTGGGGCATGTGAGTCAGTCTCCGACCTGGTGGACGAGCTGGGCGGTGCCGTGTCCGGTGACGGGCAGTGTGGGGCGGCCGACGCCGACGAGCATGAGGCAGTGGTAGGTGTCGGTCACGCTCACGTCCAGGCGCGTGCCGCCGCCGGAAACAGAGACGGTGCCCTCCACTCCGGCCTGGCGCAAGAAGTCCCGGGCGACGGAGGCGGCGGCTTCGGGGTCGACGACGATGTCCCCGCCGGGGATGGCCTTGCCGGCGTCGATCTGCTGACCGCCTGCCCTCGCTGCGGCGTTGGCGACATCGTCGGCGTGTGCGGATGCCTTGAGCTGGCCGCCGCCGTCCACGACGAGGGCCAGCAGGCTGAGGAAGACCATGCCGACGATGATCCAGAACAAGGTGGCCGAGCCGCGGTCATCGTCAGCGCTGTGGCAGTGGCGGCTCAGGAACCGGCGGGTGGCGGCGGGCAGGGGCAGCATGTTCACTCCGCGCGGTCGGCGTACTGGTCCAGCGCGCTCGTGGCGGTGGCGGTGAGCGTCTTGGAGCCGGGCAGGCCCGGGACCGTCAGCTGGGAGAGCGGGATGGTGCAGGTGACGGTGGCGGTCACGCTCGCGGCCTGGCCGAGCGGAGCGTTGAATGAGCTGGTGTCGATGCTGACGGTCCGGCTGGTGCAGTTGCGGTCGTCCTGGCGCAGGGCCGCGGTGGCGGCGGCGCGGCCGCGGGCCTGGGCGGTGTCCGCGTCAGCGGCCTGTGAAGCAGCGCGGGCCGCGCTGTTGGCGGCATTGTCGACAGAGCTGTCGAACACTCCGGCCAGGCCGTACGCGGCAAGCAGTCCCAGGAAGGGCAGCAGGAACGTCACGCAGATGACGGTTTCCAGGGTGTAGGTGCCCCGGTCGTCCTGCCAGTGAAGGCGGCGCAGCATCGCCATGGTCATCACGGCCCCACGTTCCAGCGCTCGACCGGCACTTCAGCGGACTTGGTGACCTGCGGGGTCCAGCCGGGCACCAGCGAGAGGCTGGTGCCCGTCACGGTCACACGGACCCGGTCGGCGGTGGAGCCCGACGAGGAGACGACCGTGCCCTTGATGAGGTGGACCCCGGCGAGCCAGCGGCGGGCGCGGGCGGTGCCGTCGGCAGGGGATGCCTGGTAGGCGGCGCCGGCGGTGGCGGCCTTGCGGGCAGCGGTGAGCGCGGCCTCCTGGGCGAGGTACCACATGCCCAGCTGCAGCCCGGCGCACAGGATCAGCATGATGACGGGCGCGATGATGGTGAACTCCAGCGTCCCCATCCCTTCATCGCCCCGTATGCCTGCGCGCCGTGCGCGCCACCGCTGCCTCCAGCTCCGCCACATGTCAGAACGAGCTCTTGAAGGTGTTCATCAGGCTGTCGAACTTGCCGTTGAACGCGACACCGAACGCCGTGGCGGCGACGATGAGGACGGCGCCGATGATGAGCTTCTCCAGGGTCTCCAGGCCGGCGTCGTTCCCGCTGCTCGTCATGCGGGCCACGCAGGTCAGCCAACGATCGGTCAGCCGGGAGCGCAGAGCGCGGGCGGTGTGCTTCATGGGAGATTCCCCCTTCGGTGGTGAACAGTTCGGGTTGGTGCCGCCGGAGCGGTCAGGTGCTGATGAGGGTTTGGAAGAGCGGATAGCCGAGGGTCGCGAACAGCACGACGAACAGCACCGTGCCCGGCACCACCGATTTCTCGGAGTCCGCGTTGGCCTCGGCCTGCACGTCGGTCTGCAGCCGTTTGCGCAGGGCCTTGGCCTGCGTCTCCAGCGCCGCGATGATCGAGGCGCCCTCGCCGCCGGCATGCGCGAACGTATCCGCAGGGCCTGCCAACTCGGGTACATCCAGCTGCTCGGAGAGCGCCTTGAGGGCATCCCACGGCGGGGTGCCCGAGAGCCGGGCCTGATCCAGCGCAGCCCGGATCCGCACATAGACACGCCCGTCCCCGACGGCCGCCGTCTCGTACAGGGCCCGCTCGGCGCCGGAGTGCGCCCCGCGCTGCAGCCGGGCCCGCTCCATCAAGGAAGCCACCGCATAGCGGTACTCCAGCCGCAACTTGGTCGCCTTGGAGCGCACGTTGGTGTCGGCGGAGACCCACATGATCGCCGCGAAAAGGAAGCTGACGAACAGCGGCACCACGAACGGCAGCGGCACGCCCAACAGCGCGGCCATCGCCAGAGCCATCTGCGGCATCGCGAAACCACCGACAGCGCCGATGACCTTGTCACCGACGTGCTTGGCCGGCGAAATCCCCAGCAGATCCAGATCCTTGCGCGGCACCCCCACCCGGTCGCCGAAGGACCCCAGGACGCGCGTGCCGACCTGCTCGGTCCAGATCGCGCTCCGGGAAGTCCCCGACGCATGCTGCGCCTCCGGGGCCGCGGTGGTGTTCTCCAGGCGGTCGAGGACTGTGCCCAGGTCCGGGCGGGACGGCAGCAGTTCCCGGACCACCAGGAAGGCGCCGCCGCCGATCATCGCGCCATATACGACGCCTGCCATTGACATCATCAGCCACTCCCCTTACCAGCCATCGCGGCCTGCTCGGTCGGCTGGGCCCGCTTCGGATGCAGCAGCCGCGGCGGGGGCTTGGCCGCACACAGCCGCCGCAACCACACCATGGCCGCCACAAAAACGCCGCCCATGAGCAGCAGCCACATCTGCCCGCCCAGCCTGTTGTAGGCGGACCCGAAGCTGCTGCCCATGGTGAAGCCCATGACCAGCACGATGATCGCCACCCAACGCGTCTGCGTGCGCACCTTCTGGCGATCCGCGTCCGTCGTCCGCAGCGATGCGGCCTCGTCGGCCGTCAGGTCGGAGAGGGTCTGCAGCGTCTCGACCATGCCGCGGCCGCGGTCGCGGATGTGGGTGATGAACACCAGCACGACGTTGTCGACCGCGCCGTCCTCGAAGTCGTCAGCGAAAGCGCGGTAGGCGGCTTCCGGATCGACGCCCATCCGCAGGCGGGCCTCCAGAGTGCGTACCGGGTCATGGATTTCGGCGGGAACCTGGCGCATGGCACCGCTGATCGCTGCTTCCAGGGTGTGCCCGACCACATGTGCCCCGGCCAGGTGCTGCAGCCAGCGGGCCAGCGCTTCCAGGCGCACGATGCGCCGGATGGAGGTGACCGACGGATGCCAGATCCAGGGGAAGCCGGCCACCACCGCGGCAGTCAGCAGACCTTGGACGGGCCGGGCCGTCCAGACCCACGTCCCGACGGCCACGGCGCCGGCGAACACGACGATCCACCGGTAGCGCTCCGCCCACGTGCCGGGCAGCGACTCGCAGACCCGCTGCCACAGCGAAACCCGCTGCGGCCGCACCCGCGCCGCTTCGGCCGGCGGGTTGAACGACCGTACGGCCAGGGCGATGCCGGCCACCATGAGCAGGCCACACAGCGCACCGAGCATCCCGAGCTGTCCCAGACTCATCGCCGCACCAACTCCATCGGTCGGGGCCAGCGTCCGTACTGCGCCTCGGTCAGCCAGCGTTTGTCGAAGCCGATGTCTTCCAGCTCCTGGAGCACTTCACCGGTCGGCAGATCCCGCGGCACCCCTCGCGGGTCGCCGTCACCGGCCGGCGTGAAGATGCGGCTGAAGGCGGGCTGGCCGCCTTCGCCGGGGGTGACCTGGAGGACGTCGGAGACGTAGCGGTGGCGGCGGCCGCCGATCTGCGTCTGGTCGGTCTGCCGGATGAAGACCACGAAGTTCACCGCGTTGGCGACCAGCTGGTGGGTGGAGTCGACGTCCTTGCCGGCGCTCTGGCACAGCTGCACCAGGCGGGGCAGGACCAGGCGCGGGTAGGCGGCGTGCAGGGTGCACATCGAGCCGCGGCCGCCGGAGCTCATCGCATCGAGCATCGGCACCACTTCGGTGCTGCGGACCTCACCGACGACCACCCGCGTGGACAACATCCGCAGCGTGTGCGGATACATGTCGGCGATCGTGACCCGCCCGGTCTGCGAGCCGTCCTTGCCGACCTCCCCGTTGGAGGCCCGTTCCTCCATCGCCATCACGTGCGCGGCAACGTTCGGGTCCTCGTCAAGGAAGAGTTCGCGGTCGGTCTCCAGCGTGACGATGCGCTCGCCCGCGCCGACCTTGCGCACCAGCGCCCGCAGCAGCGACGTCTTGCCCACGCCCATGTCCCCGGCGATCAGCATCGTCTGCTTCGCCGCGACCAGGCCCTGCAGGAACGCGCTGAGCGCGGGGCTGAGCGTGCCCCATTCGACGAGGTCTTCCAGGGAGGCGCTCATGACGCGGTGGCGGCGGATGGCCATGGTGGGCCGGGTGGTCAGCAGCGTCGCCGCGACGCGGGAGCGGTCCGGCAGCCGGAAGTTGGTCATGGGTGTGGCCGGGTTCAAGACGCGGTCGCCGTGGCCGGAGCGCGCGGCGAGCCGGTTGATGAGCGCCACCAGGCTCTCGTCGTCGTCGGCCACCGGGTCGACGCGCTGGGTGGGCCGGTCGAAGTAGTCGATCTCCACCCGGTCACCGTCCACGACGATGTTCTCGACGCGCTCGTCCTCCAGGTACTGCTGGAGCGGGCCCGCCTTGAACAGCGCATTGATGATGGCCTGTCGGACGGTCTCCAACTGGGCGCCGGACAGCGGCCGCGCGGTGCGGGCCTCCTCGACCGCCCAGGCCGAGACGCGCTTGGCGACCAGGGAGCGGGCCAGCTCCAGCTGGTCCTCGGCACTGAGCCGGCTCTCGCTGCTCCGCTCCGCTTCCACCAGGTCCTGCGACACCGCGTCCTGCAGTTCCCGGATCACGGCCCGTGAGACAGGCAGTACACCGGGAAGCTCGGCCAGGCGGCCGGGAGCGGCAGCGTCGTCCTTGCCGAGCTGTACCGGCGGGGCAGCAGGCTGCGGCCCGGGGGCCGGCGCGGTGGTCCCGCCGTGCGGGCCCTGCTGGGCAAGCGCGTTCCTGAGCAGCCCGGACAAAGGGGTGCCCCCGTTCACCGGGGTGCCGTTGCGGTTAGCCATTGGCCGGCACCTCCTGGCGCGGGGCGGTCAGCCGCTGCACCACACCGGCCACCACCGGCGAGGTAACGGGCGGCGGGGGCAGCTGCATGCGCAGGCGCCGCGTGCTGGCGTCGACTTCGGCGGCGCGGGCCGCTTCGCGGGCGTGCTTGAGCAGTCGCATCGCGGCCGGCTTCACCTGCCGGGTCGTGCCGTGCGTGAGGATGCGGGCGGTCTTCTCCTCCCACGGCAGCGTGCCGATCACCGGGATCTGCAGCCGGTGGGCGATGTCATGCGCCGAGACGTCGCCCTCCTGCACCAGCAGCAGCCGCAGGGCATCGGCGCCCGTCCCGCGCTCCGCCAACTCCTGCTGGAGGGAACGGGCGACGGGCAGCGTCTGCGCCACGCTGGTCATGGTGTTGCGCATGACCAGCAGCACCAGGTCGGCGCGGTGCAGCAGCGGCCGGGGGCAGAGGGAGGGGTGCACCCCGCCGGGTTCGATGACGACGCGGCCGGCGTCGATGACGACGTCATACCCGGCGTGCTGGTCCATGGCCTGCAGCAGCACACTCAGCGGTTCCCAAGTCTGGGCGAGGGCCGCGGCCTGCAGGGGATCGGTCAGGCCCGGCAGCCACAGCCGGCTGCCGGACGCATCCAGTTGCCGCAAGTGCGCCTCGAAGCCCTCGGCCAGCGAGCCTTCGCGGTCGGCCTGGGCCAGGTGCCACAGGCCGACTTCGCCGCCCCACTCGCCCATGCGGTAGCCGGTACGAATGGAGCCACCCTTGGCGTCGGCCTCCGCCAGCAGCGACGGCCGCGGGCCGGCCAGGGCCATGGCCAGGGAGGAGACGGTCACGCCGCTCGCGTGTGCTGAGGTCAGCGCGATCACGGACATCGTGCTCAGCCCTTCGACGAGAGCACGATGGCCACCCGGCCGGTGGCGGCACGGGCGGCGAGCTGCGCGCTGTCGGTGGAGGCCACGGCAACCTGGACGACGACGGCCCCCGCGGCGTTGGGGGAGCCGACCTTGACGACCTGCGCCTCGATCTCCTCCGGGCTGGCCGACTTCGAGCCCGAGGCCAGGGCGGCCTCGTCCTTGCCGGGCGTGGAGATCACCTTGATCTGGTCGCCGGGGGCGAGCGCGTCGGAAGGGGCAGCGCCGCGCTGGACCTCGACGGCCACGAGCTCCTGGCCGTCGGGCAGCGCCTTGCCTCCGTGGATCTGCGAGTTGGCCAGCAGCTCACCGCGGTGCAGCGGCGCTGTGGCACGCCTGCCGATCACGCTGTCCTTCTCGCTCGCCTTCACCGGCTGCAGGGCAGGGTCTTCGGGCAGCGCCGCGGTGGTCAGGTCCTCAGCGGTGATTTCCTGTCCGGCCGGGACGTCCCGGGCCACGGCCAGCACGTCGACCCGGTCCCCGGCACTGCGCACCAACATGGACGTGCCCAGCACGCCGACGAGGGTGACCAGCACGCCGAGCACCATGGTGGAGCGTTTGCGGCGCCGGGGCGCGGGGCTGGCGCCGATGGGGGTCTCGGGCCGCAGCGGGGGCGCGGTGGTGGGGGAAGGGATCTGGGGGGTGCTGGGGTGGCTCATCGCGCCCGACTTTCCGTTCGTGCTGGTCCGTGGCTAGTTGAGGACCTTGAGCTGACCGATGCTGACCTGCGTCTGCGACTGGCGGGTCTGGGTGAGCTGGCCGGTCTGGCCGGCGCCGCGCCAGTCGATGGTCCAGGTCGACGTCGCGGTGACCGGATACTTCTCGCCCGGCTCGTCCTTGGAAGAGTGGCGGTAGCGGTATCCGCAGTCCGGCGAACTCTGCTTTCCGTAGGACGCCTTGTAGGGGGTGCCGGCCGTGGTGCAGGTGACGGAATGGCCGTCGCCCATGTCCCACACGATCTGGTCGACCTTCGCCGTGGCGGTGACCGTGACCGCGCCTGCGGACGCCGTGGCGGTGTTGGGCCCGTACGCCTCCGCTGTCTTGGCGGTCCACATCCACACCGGCAGTCCCACCAGGCCCTTGCCGCCGGGCTTCGGCACGATGCCGATGTCCGGACCGCGTAGCCGCATCTTGTTCACCGCTTGCCGGGCGAGGACGGCGGGGTCGACGCCGCCCTTGGGCGGGTCGGCCGCCCACACCATCCGAATCACGTGGTAGGCGTTGTCGCCGCCGTAGGAGCAGGTCTGTTCGTACACAGCGCCGTCGCCGGGCTTGTGGCCTTCCCAGTCCAGACTTCCGGCCGGCGGCTGGGGGTCAGCGCGCTTGTAGGTGCAGCTCCACTTGCTCTTCTTGCCTCCGCCGCCGCTGCCGTGGTCCCCTCCGCCGTGACCGCCGGCTGCTTTGCCGTCGCTGCCTGGGTCCTTGGCCTCGACCTGGCAGGTGAACAGGCCGCAATGGGCGTCGGCCGGGCCGTCGGCGTAGGCAGGAGCGGGGAGGGCGAGAGTGAGCGCGGCTGCACTGAGCGCCGCGGCGGTCGCGGCGCTCCTGCGGGTCAGCACCGCTTGCCCTGGGGCTCGTCGCGGATGACGCGCCATCCTCCGGGCCAGCGTTCGACCTCGGACTTGATGACGTACTTGGTGAGCCGGTCGGAGGGGAGCGAGAGCGGCTTCTTGGTCTTGGCGTCGACGACCTTCCACTGGGAGATGTCGAGGCAGCTGGAGAGGGTCGCCCTGGGCGTCTTGCTCTTCACGTCAAGGTCGGTCACGGTCGGATTGCCCACGGCGACCTTCCCGATGTGGATCCGGTTGTGGTCGTGGGCCTGCTTCGCGTCTGACTCAACGTTCTTCAGCGCCGCCGAGGCGGCGTACTTCTTGAGGTGTGCGCTCTTGCCACTGCGGTCGGCGTAGAGCTTCGCCACCTCTTTCCAGTACGCCTGGTAGGTGGCGACGGCGTCCTTCTTGGCGGTCTCGGTGGGGTCCGCCGACTTGGTCGGGTGGGCCGCTGACGGTGTAGGAGAAGCCTTCGGTGTGTCAGAGGCGCCGCTGCACGAGGTGACTGCCAACGTCGCACAACCTGCGGTAAACAGCGCGATCATGCTGTTCTGCGGCCTGCGGTACCGGTCCCGGCTCCGTGCGGTTCGCATCAGTGCTCCCTCCCCTGGGGCGCGATCTACAAGCAGTTTTGTGGGTCTGTTGCTGTGGAACGGTTTTCTTGATCACTCACCGCAAGGGCGCGAATGAGCCATACGGGTGGCCGGACCTGCACGATACCTGCGAATTTGCAGACCGCGAAGTCTGTTTTTGTGGGACGGTCAAGGCATCTCCGGCAATTCGGTGCGGAGCGGTAGCCGACTTCCAGGCGCGGGCGCCGACAGATGTGACGAGAATCCCGATATGACACCTAGTCAGCGATCTTGCCCTCAAAAGTGCCCTCAGCGCTCCCCAGGTCGGTCACCTCGACCGTCACCGACTCCGCCTTAGCCCCCTTGGGCAGCGAGAAATGGAACGTATGGGTAGCGGCACGCTGCGGAGCGATGAAACCGGTGTCCGCGGCGCCGGCCCCGCCCGGGATCAGGTCGGCTTCCTTCAGCTCGTCGCCGTAGTAGACGCGCAGCCTCTTCTTCATCGGCGTGTAGGGCAGATCCGCCACTTCCGCGGTATTGCGCACGGTCAGCTCCCCGGAGAACGTGGCCCTGCCACCAGCGACGCCCTCCGGCCGGACATGGTCGACGGTCATCTGCGGATCCGCCTTCCACTGACCGAACGCCAGCGTCTTGCGGGTCTCCGGTGCCGGCCGAGGGTGGAGGACAGCGTCCTTGCGAGCAGGGGCCCCGGGAAACGGGCCCTCGAAGAAGGCGACGTCGCCGGTGTCCCCGAACATCGTCGTGGGGCGCGTGGTGAGGGTGACCGGCTCTCCGGCCGCGTCGGCCGGCACCGCGACTCCCACCGTCAGGGTGTAGGCCCCACCGGGCTTGACCCGCGGCGGATCGTCGCTGATCGCGTCGGGAATCCCCTCGATGCCGGTGTCGGTGAACTCGGCGGCGGGCCGTCCCATCGCCCCGTACCGGACGGTGGGGGAGAGGTCCAGCAGCTGCTGAATCTCGTTGGTCTTGTTGGTGAGCGTCCAGGTCATCTTCGCCGCACGCCACCCCCGCGGCAGACCCTTGGCCCTCGAGGTCGGCGTCACCTGGGTCAGCGCGGAGGGCGTCAGCTTCCAGGTCCCCTCTTCTGTGGTGACGCCCTGGCCGAGCCGGTGCATGCCCTCGGGCAGCTCACGCTTCACCTTCTGCGACACCTTGGGCTTGCTGTCACCGGCGGGCGGCTGCTTCGCGGGAGGACTTCCGGTGCACCCCGTCACCAGCCCCGCCACCGTCGCGCCGAGCACGGTCCATCCGGCCTTCCTCACTGCTGCCCCCTCGCGTGCGACCACCAGGACGTCGCGCCCTGACGGGGCGCCGATTCTGCCAGTTCACAGGCTCCAAGATCAGGTCCACGAGAGATGGGGCCGGAATCCGACACCTCCGGTGGCGACGCGTCGTCCGGGTCTTCCGCCTCGAACGTCTTCTGCGACCACCACGTCGCAGGCGCCGGCTGCCGCTGCGCCGATTCCTCCCCCTCCGGACCGCGGCGAGAGGCAGCCGACTCCGATGCCGGCGCACCCTCCTGCTCCGGCACGCGAGGACGGTGGGCGCGGCGGGTGTCGTCGGTAAGAAGGTCCTCGATCGTGCCGCGGCCGTCGGTCTGGTGGTGCCATCCGGCCACTACCTCACGGACGATGGAGCGGGCCAGCAGCCGGTAGGAGTCCGGGCAGTGTTCCCGCTCGGACAGCCACGACAGATGCCGCGTGTGGGTGTGCAGGGCGATCATCTCGGTCACCAACGGCCCCAGCGGCTGAGCCACCGTGGCGAATTGCGCGCACCGCTCGGTATGCCGGTCCGGGAAGGCGGTGACGTCGACAACGGCGACGCCTCCCATGGACTCGGCCGGCAGGCCGCGGCGCCTGTGGCGAAAGAAGCGGAACATGTCTCTCTTTTCGGCTCAGGCCACGGACGTGGCGGCGGCAGATGGGCGCAGCAGGACGTCGGTCGGCTCGGTATCGCCGAGGACCGGCGTGACGATCGGCGCGAACGGCCCATGAACGCGGAGTTGTTCGAGGGTGGTCACTGCGGCCTGCAAGTCTGCGGCGGCCGGCTGTAGACGGGTGTCCGCGGCCGCCAGGGCCCGCAGATCGTCGGCCCGCTTTGCCAGCTGGCGCCGTGAGGCGCCGTCCAGCACGAGCAGGACCCGGGGGAAGGACGGGTAGCGGGCGCGCCATGCCTCCCGCCGGTACCCGCCTGCGGCCTTCGGCCGGCCGCGGCCCGGGGCCGGCTGGGGGACGTAGCGGGCGTAGCGGGCGTAGGCGTGCAGCTTCGCGGCCAGGCGAGCGATGCTCATCGTGGCGCGGTCGATCTCGCAGAAGAACGTCAGCAGCATCCGCTGCTGTCCGCCGTCGCCGGCGGGGGTGGTGTGGATGTAGCGGAGCACGGCATCGGGCACCAGGACCGCCTCGTCGCCCAGGCGGTTGTCACCGTCGCGGACGCGGTGGGCGACTTCGGGGTCCCAGTCGAGCGGGCCGCACTCATCTCCCAGGCGCCGGGCGTGCTGCACGAACGCGAGGCCCAGCTCGTTGACGGCGAGCGTGTGCTCCTGAAGCTGACTGGCAGCCGCGTCCTCGGTCATGCGGTAGGGCCGCGGTACGAGCTCTCCACCGGTCTCGACGACCTCGCAGCCCAGCGCGGTGGTGTACCACAGGAGTTCGCCGGCGCGGCTGGTGCGGCGGACCGACGCGTCGACCATGCCGCGGCCGTGGAGCACCTCCAGCTGCCGGCGGACGTAGCGGGTGGAGGTGGCGGCCGGGCGCAGGAGCTGGGTGAGCTGGCTGGCGGTCAGCAGCCGGTGGCGGTAGAGGACGGGCAGGATCTCCTGCCCGAGCTGGGACAGACCACGGTCCGTGGGGTCCAGAAAACGTGGGCGTGGCATCGGAAGCCTTTCTGTGAAGTGGGTCAGACCGGGCGGAGCGTGCGGACCACGTCGCCGGACCCGGGGCCGGCCGGGCGCGGCGGAGGTGTCCGGCCGGTGGTGAGGTGGGCGAGGATCGCGTCATCCAGGCCCCGCTGGGTCGCGAGAATCTCGCCGACCGTGCGGCGGCTCAGGTTCTGGTCGATCGCCTTGTCCAGGGCAGGCAGCCCTGCCTCGTTGCGGTATTCGGCGAAGACCTCATTGACCGCAACGCCGCGGACCCTGAAGGGCGTGCTCCTCTTACCGCGGACCATGACCGACTGGATGTACTCGTACTTGTCCAAGCTCAGCACCGTCTCCGCGTCGATCCCCGGCAGGCGCTTGGTCACGAAGCCGGCCTCGTCGAAGTCCGCCGCCGTCGCCGACAACAGCGACTGGTTCTGCATGAGGGCGGCCCGCGTCTCGGGGGACAGCCGCATCGCCATCTGCGTCATCCCCATGAACCGAACCTGAAATTTGCGCAGCTGCTCCAGGATCTTGGCGACATGGCCGTGGGAGGCACCGTCAACAGCGGTCAGCTCGTCCGCCCACGCCCAGAACGTCGCCAGGTCCTCCACCGCGGTGTCGATGCGCGACATCCCGGCCCGGAACAGGTCGAACAACAGCAGAGCCGTGACCAGCTCATCGCTCTCTCCGGTGCCGGACGGGCACACGAAGACGACCTGCCGCTCGTCCATCGCCCGCCGCACGTCATAAGACGACCTGGGGGAGCCCAGGAACGCCCGGAGAGACAGCGAGTTGTCCAGCCGGTAGAGCGCGCTGGTCACCGGGTTACGCGCGGCGGCCTCCAAGTCAGGAAAGGACCGGCGCCAGTAGGTCGTCTCCGCAGGGTCAATGACCGCCAGCACCGCCTCGCGCCACTCCTCGTCCTCCAGCAGAGTGCGGAGCTGGAAGACCGTCGGCTGCAACTCCGGATGCCCCGTGCTCACCAGGTGATGGGAGAGCAGGGCGAGCGTGCGTGCCGCGCTGGACAAGAGCGTCCGCGCACGGGTGGCGTGCTCTCCCCAGGAGTGGGCGGAGGCGACCGCGCCCACCACCGAACCGATGACGTCCTGGGTCTCCTCAACAGCCCGGCCCTCCATGGACAACGGGTTCCAGCACGCCATCCGGTCGTCCATCGCCGGCCGGGCCAAGTTGATCTCCCACACCCGGCCGGCGACCGCGGGGTGGGCCAGATAGGGCCGCACCCGCTGCCACGCCGCACCATGCGGGTCCAGGAACCAGGCCCCGTCGCCGGCGTAGGCACGGGCCAGGCACTGCACCAGGCCCATCTCCGTCTTGCCGAACCCCGACTTGCCGTAGAACGCGCCGAAGAGCACATCGGCGGCCCGAGCGCCGGCAAGCCGCTCGGTACCGTCCGGGCCGGTCACCCGCCCCAGCGGCAGAACATCGCGCTGCCCCGTCCAAGTCGGCAGAGCGGCGGGAGCCGGCGGGACGACGCCGCCACACCGCACCACATTCGGTGCCTCGCAACGTGCAGAAGGGGGCTTGAGCAGCCCCGCAATCTCCTGCCAGGTCACCCACTGCCGACGGGCGGGTGCGAAGTCCCCCCGCTCCAGCCGCCGGTCGAAACGGTCCCGCAGCCACCACGCACTCGAATACCGACGCCACGGGCCCCACTTCGGGCCGACCGGCACGAAGCGGTTCTCGCCGCTAAATGCCTCCATCGCCGCCAGCATCTGATGCAGACGAGCCTGCGCCTGCTGCGGATGCCGGGCCACACACCGCACCAGCACCTGGACGGCGAACACCTCAGCACCGGGAGTGAACTTCCCTACCCCCTCGGACAGGTCACTCTGCCGCGGCACCCGCGCCGTCCGCTTGGCCCCTCCGCCTGCGGAGACGCCCAGACCGTCGCGCAGGATCTCCATCGCTCCGCCCGCGCAGCCAGCTCCGCCGAGCTGCTCGCCGTACGCGGACGGCCCGCGCCGGGCGGCGCGCCGCATCAACGCGCGGCGCCGACGGGCCACCTTCCGGCCGGGCACCGGGACCAGGTCGACGACCAGCTCGGCCTCTTCACCCGCCTCGGTGCGCACCTGGGCGAACACGGCCGCCACGTGCTCCAGAGGGTCGGGGTCCAGCCCGGCCTTGCCCAGCGGACGGTGATCCGACCCCGCCAGCACCAGCTCAGCCCGCGCCACGTAACGCGGCTCGTCGACGCTGCTGTCCTTGGCGGCGGCCTTGGTCAGGTTGACGGTGCTCACCACGACCCACCCCGCTTCAGCGGCGCAGCATCAGCGAACCGGATGCGCCACCGCCGCTCGGAGGGAGCTTGAGGAGCGGCGACTTCGACCCGCCGGTACCCGGATTGCCGCAACACTCCAGCCGACCGCTTCGGGCCCTCCCACCAGTAGTGCAGGCGTCCCTCCTCACCCGCCACGACTCGTATGCGCACCGCGGCCGCGCGCCGGGGAAGTGTCCCGCTGGCCGAACGCACACTGGCCAGCCGTCCCGCCACGCGACCTACCTCCAGCAGGTCCGGGTCGAACGTGGTCGCCGGCACCAGCTCCACCCGCGTGCGGTCGGCAAGTTCGCGCACCGCCCGACGGCGCCACCACACCGCGGCCGCCACCCACACAGCCGCAGCGCCAAGACCGACAAGGGCGATCCACCACAGGCTCGCCAGACCGGCCTCCACCAGCGCCCACAGCCAGTGCCCCACCTCCGACGTACGGGGCAGGATGCCGGTCACCGCATTTCCCGCTGGCTCGTCGTGACTCCGTGCGGATTCATCTGTGCCTCCTCGCCGGGCGGCACACCTTGCCGCCTCAGACAGAGAAGGGAGGCGAATCCGCCCTGATGTGACACACGGGCCTCACCTTTTTCTCTTCGTTGAGCGAGTGGCCTCACGGACCAACCGACTGCACCGGTGAAGGCATCAGATATCGAACGTGACGCTCGTACCGCACGAGTTCGTAGCGGAGGGGAGCAGTGGACGGCCACGAGGGGCGCGGTGGAGGCATCCGTTGCGGATTCTGCGGCTGCGCGCCCGATGGTCGCCCAGGAGGGGGAACCCGGTGCCCACCCGACGCGACAGGCGGGCCGGCGTCGCTCCCGCAATCACCGCAACAACCGAAACGGCCCGCCGCAGAAACCGACGGACCGTCACGAAAGATCAAGGTTAGTATTCCGAGTTCACCGTGTGACGCACGGGAGTCGAGGGCACCGCGATACATGCCGATTCGATGGGCCACCCTCATGGCCCCATGAGCCTGTTGAGCCCGCCGGCACCCGACCGTCCTCTTCTGGCTCTGCCATCTCAAGGAAATCGGGGGATTTCAGTGACAACACCGCCGCAACCTCAGCCGGACCCGTCCCAAGCTCCTCAGCCCGCCCAGCACCAGACGCCACAACCCCCTGCCTACGGGCAACCCGTTGCGCAGCCTCCCCAGCCCGGGGCCTCCGGTCAGTGGCAGGCACAGGGCCAGGGCTACGATCAACCGATGGCCTGGGGACAGGCTCCGGCAGGTAGCCCGTATCCGGCC
Source organism: Streptomyces caniferus (assembly GCF_009811555.1). Taxonomy (GTDB): domain Bacteria; phylum Actinomycetota; class Actinomycetes; order Streptomycetales; family Streptomycetaceae; genus Streptomyces; species Streptomyces caniferus. The sequence goes on from NZ_BLIN01000004.1 coordinate 90,183, forward strand.
TGTCGGATCTGTGGCGCCATACCTGCTGCGGACGTGACCGTTCGCGGACACCAGGGCATTCTCATCATGATGCGGTTCCAGAGCTTGAAGGGCCCCTTCTGTCGGAATTGCGGCACAGCCGTGCTGCGCGAGATGACTGGAAAGACGCTCTGGCAAGGCTGGTGGAGCCCGTTCTCAGTGATTGCCTTCACCCCTTTCACGCTGATCTCGAATCTCACGGTCAGGGCCAAGCTCAACAAGCTCCCACCACCGGTTCCAGGGCAGCCCGGCCAGCAGCTCGATCCGGGAGCACCGCTGCGCCGACGGCCCGCCGCTTTGGGGGCGTTGATCCCTTTGGTCTGGGTGCTGTTCTTGGTCATTCAGAACGCGATTCACCCCGCCGGTGCCGCGACCAGCGAAAGCGTCAAGCGCAGTGCTCTCAAGCTGGGTCAGCCAAGCCCCCAAGCCCAGGAAGTCCTGGACGATGACATGAAGGAAGGCAAGTTCGTCATCACGCCGCAGCGGGTCGTCATGGGCAAGCCTTCCGACCTCGACGAGTGGGACGAGGTGGGGAAGGAGAAGATGTACCCAGGGGCCACGCTGGCGTGGCTGTATGTGAACGCGAAGTTGGTCGGTGGCGACACCCCGCTCAGCGGGCCTACGGTGACGGCGGGCAGGGTCGGGTTGCTCTCCGAGGGCGGCCGCCAGGGGACGCCGTTGACCTTCCTCGAAGACCTGAAGAGCAGGCCGGCCGACTGCCAGCCTGAAAAGATCAGCGCCACTTGGCGGAAGGGCGAGGACCACACCCTGTGCGTACCCTTCGTGGTACCGGAGGCCCGGAAAGTCACGACTGTTACGTACACCCGCAATGCCCTCGACACCGCGCCCTGGTTGAAGTGGGCCATCGATTCGTGAATAGATCGGGTCCGCGCCAGTGGCCAGGTGACTCTCGAACTGCTTCTCACGCAACGCGGCGGATGTCCCACGCGTACTGCTCCCAGTACCCGGCCAGACTGATGATCTCAACCGATTTGCCGGGTCTTGGTGCGTCGATCATGCGGTTTCCGCCGGCGTAGACCCCCACGTGTCCCCAATTGTGCTTGTCGAAGACGATGAGGTCGCCGGGCTGCATCTGTTCGCGGGGGACGGGCGTCCCGACGTGGCGTTGCTCTTGTGAGGTGCGTGGCAGTTTCACTTTGTGGCCGGTGCCTTGGTAGACCGCGTACGAGGTCAGTCCGGAGCAGTCGAAGCCGCCGCCGGACGGCCCGTTGATGGTGCCGCCGCCCCATATGTAGGGGAGGCCGAGCTGGGTGTAGGCGGCCTTGACGATCGCGTTGGAGGCAACGTCAGTGTTGGAGTCGGGCCCGCTGCGCTGCGCGGCCGCGTACGTCTTGGCCTGGTCGAGGACCTTCTTCACGTACCAGTCGGCGTGGTTGTAGGAGTAGATCGCCTTGTACACCCCGTGGCTGGTGCCGGCTTTGGCACCGTTGGCGCACAGCATTCGCGCCGCCGCATACACCGCGTCGGTGGCATCCCACGGCGTCGGCGGGTTCGCGCCGCCCGGCGGCACCGGGTACGCGTACCCCGTGAACGTGCTCGGCAAGAACTGCATCGGCCCGACCGCGCCGGCCGAGCTGCGCATGGTGGGGTGCCGGGCGTGGTCGGTCTCCACCTTCCCGATCGCCGCGAGCACGCTCCAGTCCAGCCCGCGGCAGCCGGCCGGAGCCGCCTGCCGGTAGAGGGCCAGCATCTTCGGGGGGATGTCGCCGACCTGGCCGCCCTGCATCGATATCTGCGACCCGGCCGCGCCCTGCTCCTCCTGGTGGCCGGCGGCGCCGTTGGCGACGGCGGCGATGAACAGCACCAGCACGCCGATCAGTGCGAACACTGCTGTGCCGAGGCCGACGCCGGTAGCGATGGCGGGCTTCTTCACGAACGCCTCCTGGGCCGTGTGGGCAGGGGCGGCGAGGGCTGGCGGCGCGGCGGTGCGGACGGGGTGATGGGCCGGTTGGCAGCGGCGGCGCGGGTGCGGATGCGGTGAAGGCGCTGCTGCAGGCTCGCCTGCTGGCTGGACGCCGGCGGGGTCATCGGCCGGTTCGGCACCATCTGCGGGCGACGGCTGCGCCGCGGCGCAGCGGCGGGCGCCGGGTTGGGCGTCCGGCCCGTCGCACCCCGCGTTGCTGGGCCGGTGGTTCGGCGGGCCGAGCGGCCGGCGGGGCGGGAGGGCAGCGGCGGCAGGCCGCGGCGGGCACGGGCACGGTTGCTGATCCAGCGGCCGCCGATGCCGCGCCAGTACTCGTCGGCGAAGTCCCGCACCTGCGGCTCGTACGTCTCGCGTGCGGCATCGAGGCGGTCTTTGATCTGGCTGGCCGCACCGGTGAGCTGGCCGGGCACAGCCTGAGCTGCCGTCACTGCACGGTGTGCGGCCCGGGGGCCGTACACCGGCAGCCCGGGACCGTACTTGAGGCCGAAGCGGCCCATGCGCACGCCGGTCCGGGCCCCGGCACGTACGGTCTTCTCGGCCCCGCGGGCGAGACGGCCGGCGCCCTTGGCCAGGTGTCCGAGGGTGCGGGCGCTGCCGGCCCGGCCCAGGCCGCCGCCGATGGCGCCGGCGGTGCCGCCGGTGGCGGCCATCATGCCGAGCATCAGCGCGGCCCCGCCGATCTTGCCCAGGGTGCCGCGCCGACCGCCACCACCGGTGCCGAGGTTGGACGGGGCTGCGGTGCCTCCGAGTTTGGATGCGCCGACGCGGGTCTTGAGCCGGGCGGCCATCTGCTGCGTGCCCCTGATCAGGCGCTTGCGGAAAATGAGCGCACCGACGCACAGGATGTCGACGGTGACGAAGCGGACGACGATGCCACCGGGGAGGTCCGCCGCGGGTGCGGAGACCACGGCGGTGACGGCCACGACGAACACCCCGAGCGCCACTACGAGGCCGACGAGCAGGGCCAGGCCGCGGGCGATCGCGGCGGCCCGCGACCACAGCCACGCTCGGCCGGGTCCCGGCAGGGTGCCGGCGATCAGTGCGCAGCGCAGCAGCATCGCCTCTGCCGCCAGCCAGACTTGGGCGGCCAGGTAGCTGCCGGCGAGCCCGATGATCAGCGCGCAGACCAACAGTGCTGCCAGGAACATGAAGGCGGCTCCGGCGAGCTTGTCGCCGGAAGCCTTTTTCGCTTCCTTGGCGTTGCCGCTGACGCACGCCTTCTCGAACTTGGCGTCGGGCTTGACCGGCCCGAAGGTGTCCACGCCCCACTGCGCGGCCTTGTCCTTGACGAAGTCCTCGACCTTGCCGCCGATCCCGGGCGCGAGGATGTCCCCCGCACCCGGCATGTCCTTGATCGCCTTGGTCTGCCTGGCGACCTGTTCGTTGACGAATGCGGTCGAGATGCGGGAGGACGTGAACTGGGAGGCGCACTTGTCCTTGGTGTCGTCGGTGAACGTCTGGCCGTAGGTCAGCACCATGCTCGGCTGCACCACGAAGGCATTGACGATTTCGTCGGTGATCGGCGTGGTGATGCTGAGCACCGCGTCGTGCGACCGTCCGGTGGGGTCCTCGTTGCCCATGACGATGGCGGCCACAGCGACCCCCAGGTCCCGCGCCTTGCCCACCGCACCATCGGGGCCGAGCAGCGTCTGGGGCGGCGAGGCGAGGCTGGTGACCGCGAGCGCGGAGATCAGCAGGGACGCGGTGAGCTCGCCCCAGCCGCGGGAGCGGTCACCGAAGAAAAAGTGGTAGGCCGCGACGGTGCCGCTGAAGGCGAGGCACAGGCCGGGCAAGCCGAGTTGCACCACGACGCTGTTGTAGAGGGAGTCGGAGACCGCGATGGCCGGCTTGAGGAGCAGCGAGGCCAACTTGAAGCCCAGCGCCCAGGTGAGCAGCCAGCAGGCGAACGCGATCATCCACTTGGTGCACATGAACAGCAGGCTGGTCAGCCACTCGTCGACCTTCAGGCCCCAGTCGGACCAGTCGCCGCTCTCGGAGTCCACCTTGAACGCGCTGACGGGGATGCCGTGCTCATCGGTGACATGGAAGCTGTCCAGGAGGTCGTTCTTGCCGATGCCGAGGCGGTGGAGCTTCTTGCGCAGCGACTCCTTGGCCTCCCGCTGCGCCTTCTTCGCGGCCGCCTTGCCCTGCGCGGTGTCCTCGTACGCCACGCCACCCGCTGCACCGGGCGCCGGCTTTCCGTCAGTGGTGGATTCGGGCGGGCTGGGCTGCGCACTGGTCGAGGCCGACGGCGCGGGCACCGGCGCTGCGGCCGCGTGCGCGGCCAGCCCGGTGGTGAGGATCGCCGCGGCGCACAGCACCAACACCAGCCGCCAGGCACCCCACCGCCCTGCGCACGCCGTCTGCCCGGCCAGGCGCAGCCACCTCATGCCGCGACCTGTACGGCCGGGTCGGAGTGAATGGCGGCCTCTGCCTCGGGGTCGGCCGGGACGACGATCTGCATCCCACCGATCCGGCCGTACAGGTCGCGGTGCAGGCACTCACCGGCCCGCTGCGCGCGGAGCTCGTCGTCCACGTCCACGGGGGACAGGCCGGTGGTGACCAGTTCCACCAGGTCCGCATCGCCCGGGTCGAGGTCGAGGAAGGCGAGGCCGCGCCGGGCGAGGGCGACGTCGGTCTGCCGGAACAGGAACTTGCGGGGGAACAGGCCGCGGATGACCTGCCCCGCGGCGCTTTCCTTCGGGCCGATGTCCTCGCCATCGTGGCTGCCGGCAAACACGCCGGCATCGTGCTTGCGGCCGTCGCGAACCAGTTCCAGGAGCAGGCTCATGCCCTCGGGGCTGGACGTCAGCCACCAGCATTCGTCCCACACGGCCACGCAGAACTCGTGAGGGTTGGCGAAGCACACTTCTCGGCTCAGCGCCGCGATGAGATACAGCGTCGCCCGGCCGAAGACCTTCTCGAACTCCAGCGTCGCCAGCCGGTCAGCGCTGAGCTCGTGTTCCTTGGGCAGGGCAAGGCCGGCGGTGGCGAAGACGATCGCATCGGCCCTCGAGGTGTCCACCACCGGCAGCGTGGGGTCGAAGATGGTGCGGGCGAGGTCCTTGCGCGCGACCGAGGACAGCTTGCGCGCTACCGCATTCGAGGTCGCATCGCGCTTGCCCCGGCTCTGGAGTTCGCCCACCAGCGCGGCCATGGACGGCGCCGGGCCTGCCAGGATCGCTGCGATCGCTTCCGACAGTGCGACGCCCTGGTCGCTCATCGGGGCAATGCCCAGCAGCAGCGTCAGGAAGCTTTCGGTGCGGCGCTGTGCCTGCGCGCGGTCGAGGATGGTGCGCAGCGGATCGAGGGAGACCTGGGCCTGGTCGTCGATCGTGATGACTTGGGTGGTGCCGGGGCACGCCTGCGCGAACCGGACCCACTCCTGCTGCGGTGTCCGGTCGACAATGACAGCCCGCCCGCGGCTTCCGGGCTGATCGCTCTTGCGGCCGGCGGCGAGGATCCCGTAGACGGCGGTCTTCATCGCGACGCTCTTGCCGCCGCCGAGCTCCCCGATGAACGCAGCGGACGCGGAAGCGGCCTTGCGCGGGCCCAGCGACCAGTCGGTCAGCACCGGACGGGTGCCGCCGCCGGCCAGCTGGAGCCCGTACAGCGGGCCCTTGGCGTCACCCAGGGCCGATCCACCGAAGGCGCCGGCCATGGCGAAGTCCCGCGCGAGAAGCACCTGGGCGTAGGAGGCCATGACCTTCGGTGTGCGGGCGCCCGGCAGCATCCCGTACCAGAGGTTCTCCTGTTCGCCGAGCGGGCGGGTGAAGGTGTAGTCGTTGCCGGCGAAGTGCGTTTGCAGGTCGGCGGCGCGGGCCTCGGCCTCGGCCGGGGTGGCGCCCCACACGCACAGCGCCCCCATCGCCTGCACCTCAACCTCGCTCTTCGAGCTGGTGAGGGCCGTGCGGTATTCGTCCATCCCCTCCGCGGCCTCCAGCACCCGCGAGGGAACGCCGGCCGTCTCGCCCTCGTACTCCCCGGCCTGGCCTGCCACTTCGCGTGCCTGCCGAAGGGCCTTGGCCTCGGCGGCATCCCCGGGCGTCACCTTGATCCGCATCACCCAGTCCACCGGAAAGCCGAACTCGTCCAGCGAGGCGAGGTACTCCGAGCCCGGGAAAACGAACCTTTCGGGCATCTCCGTCAGCGACAGGATCGTCTGGTAGGACTCGCCCCACTGGGTGCTCACCTGCAACCAGCGCCGTCCGAACCGGCCTCGGTGCACGTCGGCATCGTCGCCACCCTCGGCGGTCGGAAGGGCGCCCTCTGCCAGAACCACTTGCCCCAGTGCCGCTGCGCCGCGGCCGCGCCTGCGGCCGGTGTACTGCTCCGGCTCGGGCAGCAGGGGCTCCAGCACCCCGCGGCGAGCACTGTGCCCGTAGATCCACAGAATCTCGGCCTCGGTCGCAGGACGCAGCGCCACCGTCGAGGGCCAGGCCGCCGCGAGTTCCTGCGCCTGCCGCAGCCGCCGCACTTCCTCACGGGCGCCGACCGGCGCGGGCAACAGGCCCAGTTGCAGGGCCATCTCCGCGCGGGCCGCATCGATCGCCATGCCAGCCGCCTGCCGCTTGGTGCCGGCGGGCAGCGGGACGGCCAGCCAGTCCGTCCGGCTGGTCAGCTCCAGGCGCTCCAACTGGTCCCACACCCGCGTCGCCAGCTGCGCGTAACGCTCGCAGGCGGCCAGGTCGACACCATCGGTCATGCGCCGCACGACCTCGGCCGGGTCGACCTGCGGGCACAGCGACAGCAGCATCGCCTCGCCGCGCAACTGCTTGACCAGCGACTCCAGAGCACGCAGCCGGCGTTCTTTGACGGTGCGGGAGGACTGCGCGTGGCCGCTGCCCTCCACCCGCCACAGCGCCCAGCAGGTGCCGTGACGGGTCCAGATGACTTGGCCGGCGATGTGCCGTACGGGAATGCGCATTACTGCCCCTGCTCGTTTGTGTTCGTGGTGCTCGCGGCCCGTGCCGCGAGCAGCGCGCCGACGCCGGACGCCACCCGCACCACCGGGACTTCGGCCGCGGGCCGATCGGCGGCCGGCCTGTTCTCCGGGACGGCCGGTGCGGGAATCGGGCGTCCCGGCTTGTCGAGCGAAGGACCCGGCTCTCGGGGTGCGGCCGCGCGGCCGGGTTCGTTCGTCGGCTGCCAGGTGAGGGTGCAGACGCCCACCAGCGCGCCCCTTGGGCGCTGGCGTACGGGGCGGCCGTCCATCCGGCCCGCGCTGCCGCTCGCTGCCAGGCCCAGCGCACTGGCGGCAACGGACAGAGGATTGCGGCCATCGACGTGGATCCGGCCCACGACCAGGGCCAGGGCGTAGGGCACCCCGACCAGCGGCAGGACGTCGACCAGGCCGTGGTGCGCCCACAGCGCGCGGGTGAGGAAGGCCGCGGCGAAGGTCGCCGCGGCGACGGTGATCTGCGGGACCGTGTAGGGGCCGCCCCAGATGCGGCCGCCGCCGGGCCAGTGCCCCACCACCAGGGTGTGTTTGCGTGCCTTGGTGAAGCACCGTCCGATCAGCGGCTCCGGCGAAGCAGCGGTGGTGCTCATCGCCGGCCGCCGTTCAACGGGTCGAGGTGGTCGACAACGCGGACTGCGGCCGGTGCCGCTGTGCCACCGGGGTTCTTGATGTCCTCGCCGATCTTGTCCCTCAATACCGTCATGTTGACGACGATGGCCATGACCACCGCCCCGCCGATCGCCGCAACAGCGGCCTTCATCACGCTCTTGGTCTGGTGCCACACCGAAGCGACCGAGAGGACATACATCAGCCCCAGCACGCCCACCAGAGCCGCGGTTTTGAGCTGGGAGGTGAGGCTGTTGAAGTCGGAGATGGCACCTGCCATCTGCATGAGCCCGTTCATGAGCCGTGCCTTTCCTGAGAATCTGAAGAGTTGGGGGACGTCGCCAGAGCGGGCGCCGCTTCGAGCGCGGCGACCTCCCACCGGCCGTCCCGGGCGCGCAGCTCGATCGCGTACGTCATCGGCCGACCACTCGTGTGCTTGCCGTCGCCTTCGACGTCGACCAGGAGCCGGCGCTGGACACCGTCGGGCGGCGTCTGCGTCTCGGCGCCCTCGGCCGGGCCCTGGCCGTGGTCGGCGATCTGCGTCACCGTCACCGCCGTGTACGGCGCCGGCCGCACCGCGTGCAGCGTGGTGCCGGGGGAGAGGTAGCGGTCCAGCTCACCCGCGCCCGTCAGGTACGCCGCCAGGAAGCCGCGGACCGTCTGCACCGCCGGATCCGAATCCAGCGGCGCGTGCCCTGCGCCGTACGAGAGCTCAGGAGCTGCGCCCTTGGAACCGGTCGGGGCCGCGACCTCGGCGGGCAGTGCCGCGGCTGTCCAGCCCGAGGCCCCGCGGCCGCCGGTGGCCCCCACCGGCACCTGGAAGTACCGGACGCTGCCGCTCTTGGTGCCCTTCGACGAACCGGTGATCCGCGCGGCCACCGTCACCGACCAGTAGCCGGCCGAGACCTGCCGCACCTGCACCGCCGACGCCGACTCCACACGCTCCGCCCCGTCCTCGCCCGCCCACGACATCGAGCGGGCCGCCGGGTAGTACGCGGCGAGCTCTTCGGCATCGGCGTCACCGTCGCCGGCCTTCACATAGGCGGCGACGTACAGCTCGGCGAAGCCGGCCGGTGCCACCGCATCCGATGTCGCCGGCTGCGCCCGCGGTGCCTTGGCCCGCGTGGGCACGGCCACCGGCGTCGTCGCGGAGGCCAGGGCCCAGCCGCCGAGCAGCGGTCCCGTCAGCAGCAGGCCCCAGGCGCTCCACCGCACCACGGCCGTCCAGTTCGCCATCGCGCCCGTCGACATCGACGTGGTGGCCCACCCGGTGTCCGGCACCGCAGGCTCCTCCACCGGCGGGGTCTGCTCTTCCTTGCGGCGCCACTTCATGACTGCGGCCCCTTCCGGAGCAGATGCCCCCATGTACCCGTCGGGTCCACAGCCCAGATGCGCCGGCCGTCGCGGCGAGCAGCCGCTGCCTGGTCCTTGAGTGCCGCCTTCAGGGCCTGGCTCTTGCCGTGGCCCGCAGGGCCGAACATGGCCGTCACGCCGTCACCTCGCGCTGCACGGTCTTGGACTGGGTCAACTCGGCGATCCGCTCGCGCAGCCGCGCCGGCGGAAGCGCCAGCACCTGCGTCACGAGCACCTGCGCCTCATCCGCGTCCTGCTCCACGTACGACCGCAGCTGCTCGTGGGTGTCGGTCGAGAACGGCTCCGTCACCAACGCGACCGCCAGCTGCGTCGCCCGTCGGCGAATCGCCACCAGCCGCAACTCCTCCGCCTTCAGTTCCACCGCTTCTCCCTCATGTCCCAGCCCCTCGTTCACGACGGCTCCCTCCGTTGGTCGGTGCGCGGAATCCCCCCGCATACAGAGAAGGGAGCTCGATCGGCCCTGATGTGACACAGCGACCGAAAAACTTTTGACGGCCTTCACGCCGCCTCGACCCACTGCGGCGCCGCCTGCCGAAGTCGCGCCACCGCCCGGCTCCGCCGACGGCGCAGCGCCACCGGGCTCACCCCCCACGCCGATGCCGCTGCGGCATCCTGCGGCGCGCCCTCGCGGTAGTGGTCGCAGATCCCGGACGCCGCCTCCGTCGTGAGCACTTCGCACTCCAGCGCCCACACCAGGAGCGCGACCATTTCGCCGCGGGCCCCTTCCAGCTCCTCCACCGCACTGGCCGCTGGCTGAAGGCCGGCCTCCTCGGCGGCCCGCGCCAGCAGAACCGGCTCGACAGCGTCCTCGGGCTCGACACCCCCCGGCAGCGCCGCCGCCCACGTCTCATCCAGCTGCTCGGAGGGCGCCAGCTCCCGCTTGAGCTCCCGCGAAACCCGGTGCCACAAGTCCAGCCGCAGACCTGCCGCGACCTTCCGCGGCCGCCGCGCAATCGGGAAGGTGCGCACCACCTCCCACAGGGAGGCGATCACCACCTGCGCCACGTCCTCGATGTCTTCGCCGCTGCGCACACAGCCGCGGATCATGCGGCAGGCGTGCGGGAGCATCGCCTGGACCAGCACGCGGGCGGCCAGTTCTGCATCCCGCCTGTCGCCGGCGCTCACCCGGTGCAGCAGGACACCCATCCAGGCGTCGATGAAGCCCGGTTCGCCACGCTCAGCACGCTTTCGTAGGAGAGCGCACAGCTCACCCAGATCGGCGGGGGCTTGCTGGGCGTCCAGCACTCCGGCGCCGAGCATCCAGGAACGCACGCGGTCTGCGCTGCCGCGGTCGGCGCACAGCCACTCCCACTCGGTGTTCAGACGTGTGACCAACGTCGGCTGTACGGCATCCACGGCAGGCTCCTTTCGGATCGACTGCCGTGAACTCTGCTCAGCACCCCTTACCAAACTGCTTGCCCCAGATCGGCAAAGTTGCAGGTCAATTGGGGTATCCAGTGGGGTATCCGCACCGCCGGGCGCGGGTATCCCCCTGCGGGGACCTTCCGGGGGGTGGCCGGTGGCCCCTTCAACCAGCGCTGCGGCCGGCCCATGAACGGAGATGTCAGTGCTCTGGGGGCCCGAGGCATCAGCGGTCGGCGCAGCACCACGACTTCGGTCAACCGGGGTGGTGCTCCCGGCATGGTCCTGCTGTTGGCGGTCGAAAGGGATCATCTGGCCAAGCTGGAGCGGAGTGCCTGTGGACAGAGGACGTCCACGGGCACGGGCACAGCCGTACCGGCCACCTTGTAACAACGCAGCGCAGTTGGCAGATCAACACGCTTGTTGGCAAACGACGCCGACGTTACTCCTTCGTTACTCTGCGAAGCGGCCTCGATCACCCTGATCGGCGTCGACTGCACCGTCCGGGACGCCGTCCGCGAGGTCCCGACCTGCTCACGTAGGTGACGTGAGCGGCCCGCCGCATGTCACCGCCCTGTTCGCCAGTTGTGCGCAGCTCCCCCTTGTCAGTGACACCAGCGACAATTCCTTCTGACAGCGCTGCACGGCAGGGGGATGCGCGAACATGCAGACAGATGACTTCTTCCGCGGCAGGCCCGATGAGCACGTGGACTGGCCTGACCACAGGCCAGGTGAATGGGTGTGCCAGCTGTGGGAGTTGGATGTCGAGCTGATGGAATCCCTGCGGTTCGGTCCCCTGTCCGCCCACCCGGACCTGGACGTAGCCGTGGCCCTGACCCGGTTGCTGCACGAGGACTTCGTCGCCAGGGGCACGCGCCACGACGAACGCATGAACGACGAGGAAGTCGTCCTCGCCGTCAAAGCGCACCGGGCGGTCCTCGAGCGCTTGGGCCTTGAGCCGCCGCAGCTGCCGTTCCGCCATCACAGCGGCTTCTACGACTACTGGCGCAAGAACGACATGTCCGGGGGCGGCGGCTGGCAGGCGCGCCGCGAGTGCATCGAAGAGCTGCTGGGGCCGACCAGGCAGGCCCTAGAGAACCAGCAGGAGGCCGAGTACGAGCAGCGGTTCAAGAACGACCCCCGTGGCACCTTCAAGAACCTCATCTTCGCGGCCGTCGGCCCGAAGCCGCAGATCGTGCTGCGGGACGCGGTGAGCAACGAGGTGGAGATCGTACGGAACGCTGAGAACTGCCTCGTGTATAAGGACCCGGTGCCGGTACAGGGCCTGACCTGGCGGCAGATGGTCACCTGGTGGCAGGCGCACCACATGCCGGACGCCGCGGAGCCGGAGGCCGCCGATGCCCTGTACCGGAGGCTGTACCGCTCACTGGATTCTCTGCCGGAGCAGACGGTCCTGCGCACGTACTGCACCCGCTACGCCGAACCCGACGGGTTCGACCTGCCCGCCCTCATCCCGCAGGTCTACCTGCACTACGACCCCTACACCCGCAAGAGCGGCGGACACAGCGGTGCTCTGCACCGTGAGCGCATGGACTTCCTGCTGCTGGCTCCCGACCGCTGCCGCATCGTGATCGAGGTCGACGGCGCCCACCACTACGGCACCAAGAACCTCACCGGCGTGGACGGCCGCACCACTTACACCGCCTCGCCCAGGCTGTACTCAGAGATGGTCGCCGAGGACCGCCGTCTGCGGCTGGCCGGCTATGAGATCTACCGCTTCGGTGGCTGGGAACTCACCCGGCTCGACAGCCCCCAGCTCATCTCCGACTTCTTCGCCGAGCTCCTCACCCGCCACAAGAAGCCGACACCGTAGCGACGGCACAGCGCTTCAGTAGCCGGCCGTGTCCATGGCCTCTATGTACTCGATCTGCCAGTTCTCGTACTCACCGAGATGAGCCGAGTAGCCGCCCCACAGCAGGTGCGCGAGCTTGTGCAGCTCGTTCACCTGCTCGTAGAAGTTGACGTTCTGCTGCACGGGCCGGGCGGGGGCCCTGCCGGCGCCGTGGCCGACCACGGCGTACCGGTAGGTCTCCCCTGACGCATCCTCGCTGTCCAGCCAGTTGAGCTGACTCCAGGACTCCGGATCGATGCGCTGTTCCACCTTGGGCAGGTCCAGCAGGGCCAGGTACCGGTTGAGACAGTCCGCCAGCCTCCTGATGTTGTGCGTGCGCAGGCGCTTGTCCAACTGGTCGGAGCTGAGGTCTTCCTCTCCTGCATAGCCCTCGCGCAGCACGCACTGGGCGGCCTTGCGGATCAACCACTTCAGCGACAGTTCGATGCTGTGCCGGTAGTTGTAGAGGATCGGGAGGGGCATCCGGTCGTCCGGGCCGTGGGCGATCCAGTGTCGGGCAGCGGTCTCGGCCACTCTCAGATAGCCGCCCGCGAGGGCCAGATCGTCCTCGCTGGCACCGCCCCAGACGGCAATCTCGGCATTCGCCCAGCGGGGTCGGGGCAGGCTCAACCGGTCTTCTGTTTCCTCCATCCCGTCAGGATGGCAACCGGCCGCCTTGTCCACTACGGCTTTTGGCAACTGCCTGCCGTCACAGTGTTCCCGGGCGCCGAGGTCGGCAACGTCATCTCCGGGGAGATGCCGAAAATCCTCAGCATCAACGCGGTCCGCGAGTCGGGCGCCTGCCGATCACATTGGGGCAGGCCAATCTGCCTGCGGTCCGCCGGACTGGCCGCTCCGAGCGGTGCTGGATTGGTACCACCGTGGGTACCACCGTGGGTTCCACGGTGCGTTCCACCGTGGGTACCACCGTGGGTACCACCGTGCGTACCAGGTCGAATTGGCGCCCAGGCGCATTCATGCAGGTCAGGGCATGGGGGTATGCGCCCTGCGCCGCTGACACCTCTTCCTCAGGAGGAGGAAGAGGCTCTTTTCTCTTCGTTTGGGACCGCGCGGCGCGGTGCGTGGTCCAGCGGATCGCGCCGGCTTCTGGTGCTTCGCACGCGAAATCGAGCGGCATATCCCACGCTGACGTATTCACCGTCGTGGTATGTGGCATGTATCATCTCGCGCATGGCGAAGACACCGAAGCGACAGCCGAACCCTCAGGCGCTGAGTGAAGCGGACCTGAAGGACAGCAGCGTGAAGGCGTTCCTGGAAGCCCAGGAGAAGGTCAGGGCGGCCGAGCGGGCGCTGAGGGAGGCGGAGGCGGAGCGGGATGCTGCGGCTCTCGCCACCAAGGAAGCCAAGGTCGAGCGCGGGCTCCCGCAGCGCCTGGCTGACCTGTACGGCGTCACCCGGCACGCGATTGAGGACATGCGCCGCCGCGCCGCGCCCACGACGTAACGACATCTCGAACAGCATCAGACCCTCGGGGGATACCCCGGGGGTCTTCTTGTTGTGCGCGCCCTCATCGCCTCCGAGCGCATGGGCGCCCGTCACTCCCGGGGCGGCGGCGTCCCGTCACTTCGCCTCACTGCTGCTTGCGGTTGCTGCCGACGCGCGGCGTGAATGTTACCCACATCACGTATATGACGCATACCATTTCCTTGTTTTGGTATGTGGCACATACTAGAGTGGTGGCATCACCACATGGACGGCACGAAAGGCGGTCAGCAATGAGCTTCGACGAGATTCAGGGCGAACTTCGGGCGATCCGCCTGGAGATGTCGCCGGCTCGTCCCGCTCAGGCGCCCACCTGCCACCTGCCCGAGATGGACTGGGAGGAGCTGGCACACGCGCTGCGTGCGCTGCGCTCCGACCTGGTCGGGGAAGACCTGGAGGACAGCGCCGACGACCTGTTCGGCGACCAGTTCCTGGCCGACGACGCCGCGGACGTCGACATGTGGGCAGGCTGCGATGCCCTCCCGCTGGAGAGCGACGCTGACGCCGCGGTGCGCGCAGACGGCGAGCGCATCCTGCGCATCGCGCTGTGGGAGCAGGAGCGGGAGCAGGAGCAGGAGTCGGCCCGCGCCGCCTACTCCCTGACCGAGTCGCGCGAGACCTACCGCGCGCACTGCGAGCAGCAGTGGAAGCGCGCGGAGGACTGGTGCCGCGGAAACCTGCTGAACCGCAAGGCCACCGCGAAGGGCATCAACCCGCGCGCCCTGTTCAGCGGCCCGGCCACGATCGCCTACGCACGAGCCTCGGAAGACCTGACCCGCTTCTGGGCGGACGTCGAACCGCGGATCACGTTCGCGCAGTGGGACGAGATGCAGCGCGGCACCCGCACCGAGGCCGCCAACCGGGCACGGCAGACGGCGCACAACCACCTGATCGCCGCCTGATCACCCACCACCCGACACCACCACGAGAAGGGGACTGCCATGCACTACGCCACCACCAAGAGCACCACGACGGAATTGCACCGCCAGGACGCGGGCAAGGTCGACGGCTACTGCGGGAAGTTCGCACCGAACCCGGTGGACCCGGAGGCCGCGTCCAGGGGACTGGCCGCCCGGACCTTGCGCACCTGCCGGAAGTGCGACGAGATCGCGGAGGACCGCCGCCGCGCCGAGCTGTCCCTGGCAGACGGGCTGTTCGTGACTGAGGTGGCCGCCTCCTCGGTCCCGGCCGCAACCGAGGAATCGCTGTTCGGCGCGGAGGAACTGGCGGACCTGTACGTGGCCCCGAAGTGCCGTCGCCAGCCGCGCCCCTCGGCCCCGGCGGAGGACGGCGGACTGTTCGGCGACGCGGAACTGGCGGCGGCGCAGAGCGGCGCAGAGCGGGCAGACGTCGGCGACGCGCCGGCGTTGCCGACGGGCGCGGACACGCGGGACCGGACGGCGGATGCCGAGGCCCTCGCGGACGTAGAGGCCGAAGCGGAGAGCCGTGCGAGGGTGCAGGCACAGATGGACCGTGAGGACGCACAGACGATCGTGCCGACGCTGGGGTGGTCGGACCAGATCCATGCGGGTATGCGGGCCGCAGCGGCGGGCCGGCTGGTGCTCGGTGCCGACGGTGAGCCACGGATCGTGGGCGCCAATGGCGGGGGGCGGGGGCACAAGACGCGCGCAGACCGCCTGCTGATGCTGGTCAGGGCCGGGATGCTGAACCGCGCCCGCCGCGGGCACCCATTGACGCCTACGGCCGATGGTGCACGTGCGCTGCACCTCGCGAACCTGTACCCGGATGACGTGCATGCCACCGACCGGGAGGCGTACGCGGCCCGTCTGCGGGCAGCCCGGAGGCCCGGGGTGACCGGTGAGGAGGCCAAGAGCGCTGCCCGCATGCTGCCGCCGCTCCCTCATGGCGTGGAGGCGGAGCGGCGCGTGAAGGCCAGGTTCGCGGACATGCGCCGCTCCGTGGAGCGGGTCGCGGAGATCCGTCGCAGCATCGATGAACGTGCGGAGCAGGCGCGGCGGCAGGAGGCGGAACGAAAGCGGGCCCGGAGCGCCTCGAAGGCTCCGGCCGATGAGGGCGGCCGCCTCCGGCATGTGTTCTGCGGACCGGATCCGCGGATCGTCGCGCGGTGGGAGGCGGAACGCGCCGAGGCACCACGCCCCAGGACGCGACGGGATTCCTCAGCCGACCCGGAGCCCGCGCTGGACGCCAGCGGCCAGCGCCTCGATCGCGTCCCGGCGGGTGCTCAGCCGCATCCTGGCGCCGCGCACGATGCCCTGGCCGTGGTGCACGGCGACCGCCTGCTGCTCCACGCCGATGCCCTCCTGCAGCGTTCACTTCGGCAGATCGGGAGTAGCGCGAAGCCTCACCCCGGTTGCACAAATCCCCGCTCGATCGGCCATCCACGCACCGAGACGTCAGCCACCCGCGCGAGGCCGTCGCACGAAGTTGATCACGGACTTCGGGGCCGAGGGCCGATGGCCGATGAGGAGCGCACGGGCGGTGGCCGAGTACGTGTCGCATCAGCCCTGGCCGGTCCACTACATGGCCGATGGCCGATGTGCCGGCGTTGGCCATGCGCCATGGCCGACGCCGGCCGGCCCGTCACGGCGGCGCGGTGCGCAGCGCCCGGCGGTGTGGCCGATGCGCTGCGGCGCTGCGCTGACCGCAGCCGACGCGCAGCAAATACCCCCTACTCACCTGCGGGTATCCGGGGCGGGGTAAGCAATCGGGTATCCGCTGCGCGGCATGGCGCCTGGGGTATCCGGGACGCAGATGCGACGACGCCCCGGCCTCAGCGGCAGGTCGTCCGGTGACTCACCGCCTGATCAAGCGCCCGGAGCAGCGGTACCAGTGCTCTCGGTGCCGGGCCGCCTTCCTGACGACGGAGGGCGGCCGGGCTTCCCGGTTCGAGTGCCCTGGTGTTCCGCTGACTCATGGCATCGAAGGGCGGCGCGAGCACGTCATCTACCCCACGTGGTCGAAGGACCGGAGCTGTGCGGCGTGGGGGTGCCCGGACCCCGATCCCGCGCATCAGTGGCACGGACCGGATCCGTTCTGCGATGAGCTGTCGTGCGGGCGGTGCATGCACACGTGCGACTGCGACGTGTGCGAAGGCCGGGTGTGGGCACCGGGGTTGTTCCGGTTGGTCGACAGCCGGGAAGTGTGAAGCGCGAGGGGTGGCCGGAGTGCCGCACCGGCCACGGCTGCCCTGATGCGGATGGCCGATGACCGATATACCGGCGTCGGCCATCGGCCATGGCCGATGGCCAGTGAGCCGCAGCGGTGCCAAGGGTGGCCGGTGGCCGGGCGGGGGTACTGATGGCCGATGGCCGAGGTGGCCGATCGGCCACAGCACGGCGGCGGCCTGGCGCTGGTGGCCAACCGGCTGCCTCGGGCGATCCCCCGGGAACTCGCTGCTCCGCACGGTGAGGGCAGCCGCTTACCCGGGCAGGTGTGACCACTTATCCCACTGGCGGCGAGCGCCTACCCCCCTGCTTACCCTCAATCTGGCCGGGCCGGGCCGGCCCTGCACGCCGCGCCGGCGGCGCCGGACACCGGCGGCCGATCCGGGTGGCCGACGGCACCACGGTCGGCTCACCGGGGGCGGTCGCCGGTCAGCTCCAAGCTCGTCGGCGGGTCCGCCGGCGTGACCGGGGGCAGCGTGCCCATTTGGGGATTTCGATGGTGGCGCCTGCCGGGGCGCGGCATTGTCGTCTTCGGTGCCTGGTCGAGGGCGCCGTGGGCGTGGACAGAGGGGCTGGAGGGTGCCATGGGTGAGCGGGAGACGTGGACGACGGAGGAGTTCGGCTCTTCCCACGAGGGCGCGGTCGGTGTGCTGCTGGCCGACGGAACCGTCCCGGCCTCCGTCTTCTTCGATACGGGATCTGGTGCGGGTGGCCAGTCGGTGTCGCAGTGGAGCGTCTACGACGGCGGCCTCGCCCACGGGCCGCGGGCGGCGGCACTGCGCGCGGTGTGTTCCTGCGGATGGAACGGCCCAGAGCACAAGCTGGACTGGAACGAGATCGGCGAGCGGAAGCTGACCGAGGCGGCGGCCGTCACGGCTGATGCCTGCATGGAGGACTGGGACACGCACACCGCCGAGGTGGAGCAGTCGGCCATTCCCCTGCCGGAGACAGTCACCGCCTTGCTGGCCCAGCTGCACGAGGAGATCGAGAAGCTGGCGAAGACCTCACCGCTGGCGGCCGTACGGGCAGCCCGCCGACTGGAGGTGACCGCGGGACAGGTCGGGTACTGGCCAGCCCACGATGCCCGACAGGACACCACAGCCGAACAGGCCGCCGCCGCCCTCGGGCTGAACGAGACCGCGGCCCGGAAGCTGATGGCCCACTTCGGCCGCTGGAGCCCCTACCGCTGAACGACCACCATCCGGAGCCTGGCGCCTCCCTGCTCTGGTGCTGGACCAGCCACCACCCCATTCCCTACGACGACCGCCTCGACCGGCTGGAGAAGCTGGCCGTCATCGCCAAGGGCACCACAACCGCGCTGCACGATGTCCGGCCATGGCCGTTCCCGAGTTCGAGGACGTCGTCCCGTGTGCCTGGCCCCGACCCCACCGACCGGCCCACCGCGAAGGAGCTGACCGCCGCATGGTGACCCTGTGCGCCCTGACCCCCGACGACGCACCAGCCCTCGCCCGCATCTACAGCGGCGCCTCAATCCGGCATACCACCGGCAAGCCCCTCACCCTCGACCAGGCCCACGAGAAGATCCGCACGGCCCTCGCCCGAGCCGTCGAGAACCCCCGCGCGCAGTGGAGCTGGGGCATCATCGCCACCGACGAGATGATCGGCCTGATCGCCCTGCGGCGACGCTCCCCGACCATGGGCACCCTCAGCTACATCCTCCGCGAGGACACCTGGGGCAACGGCTACGCCACCGAAGCCGCCCAGCACGTCGTCGCCTTCGCTTCCACCACCGGCGGCCTGGAGCGCCTGGAGGCCATGCACCACCCCGACAATCCGGCCTCCGGCCGCGTCCTTATCAAGACCGGTTTCACCCGCACCGGCACCTGCGACCGGTGCACCGACGACGGAACCACCGCGGCATACCAGGTGTACACATTGCCGTTGCCCTGGGCCCCGCTGCGTCGTTGAGGGGGTGTTCACGTCCCCCGCGCGAACGCAGTGTGGCCCGGCCGGTTTGCCAGGCCGGGCGAGCGCCGTGTGCTGCGTCCAAAATTGGAACGCCTGGTTCGTGCCTTCTGCGCCGCTCGTCGGTAACGACCGTCAAGGGCGGTGAGACGGGCAACTTTGTCGCTGATCGTCATACGTATTGCCACACTCTGTTACTCAGTGGTGTACTTGGCCGCCTTGGATGATCTAGGGGGTGTGGGTGCGAGCCACAGGGGCGTCAGTCAATTCTGTGTCGCCTTACGGGCGCCTGACGCATCGGGGCGCCGATGTCTGCAGCGCCGGCTGACGGCGGACGCCGAAGTCGGCGCGGCTTCGCCTACCAAGACGCGGTGACGCTTCTGGACTGCCTCGACATGCATGAGGGCATGTGGACTCAGGTCTCTTGGGAGGACCTGGAAGACATCGTCTGTAGGAACGGTGACGCGCCCGCATACCGCCAGGTGAAGACCATCGAGGAAGCCGGCAAGCGGCACAGTGTCGCCAACGTGTGCGCACCGGACATTCCGAAGAAGCCAGAGACGAGCTACTTGGCAAAGCTGTTCCTCGGGAAACCCCTTCCAGCCGAGACTCGGTTCACCTTCATCGTCAACGAGAGCCCGCACCTCGACTTCCATGCGTTTGTCGTCGATCGCGGACAGCAGCGGAGTCCTGTCCCGTTGAAGATCCGTGATGACATCATTGTTCGACTCAAAGGCGTGGATCTTCCCGAAGGCCGCGACATCGGCTGGTGCGTCGACCGTCTTGAGGTCCTTGTTGAGGGCCGCACGATCGAGCAGGTTGAGGACAGGGCTCTACGTCGGCTCGGACCGATCGTGACGAAGATTCTGGGGCAGCCGCCCTTGACCACTGACATCGAAGACGTCCTGGTCTGGCTCGGAGCTCGCATCGCACGCGACGCCCTTACTCCAGTGCCACGCAAAGTGGGCCCCAGCGACTTCCAAGACATGCTCTACGAAGCGATCACACGGGCCACCGGACGAAGGCCGGACGGAACCACTGCGCCTCTCACGAAACTCACTGACAAGCTCGCGGTCGCCGGAGTCCCGGCAGACGAGGCGGCAGGACATTTGGACAACGCGCTGAAGTACCGTCGTGCCTGGCGTGCCAGCCTCGGTCCAGCCCGCGAGGCGATGGACGCCTTCGCCGATGAAGTCCACGCCATTTGCTCACGCGTCATGGCCGAACGACGCGCCGGACGCATCCCCGCCGGCTCAGAGGCATACTTCGAGACCTTGACCCGCGTGGAAGGCATCCCCGCGGTGAGTAGTGGCACCGTGTCCCTCGCTCGAGCTCACGCCGTACTTGCGGACATCACCGCGCGCTGTCAGAACCGGTACGCCGATGCTTCATAGCATTGGCGCGAGCGCCGTCCCGCCGCCCCACCGTCCATGGGACCCTGACGACTCGCCAGACTTTCACGCCTCTCGGCTACTGCTCCTGGTTGCCGAGTGCGGCAGCGCCCCCGGTCCTCATATCGCCGGCCGCACCAAGCTCGCGAAACTCGACTTCTTCCTGCGCTACCCGGCTTTCCTCGAGCGCGCACACACGGAACTCGCCGACACCCTGAGTGGACAGGGCGCTTTTCGCGCGTCGATGCCCGAGGAAGTAGAGGCCCCGATGATCCGGTACCGATTCGGTCCCTGGGATCCCCGCTACCGCCAGTTTCTGGCCTTCCTCATGGCCCGCGGTCTCATCACCATCACCACCAGCCACAGACCAGAGCGCGTCCGCTTGACCTCGGGCGGAAAGCGAGCGGCCGCAGCGCTGGCGGACATGGACGAGTTCCACCCCATCGTCACTCGATGCCGTGCGATGAGGGACAACCTGGCGCAGTGGTCCGGGACCGACCTGAAGAACCTTGTCTACCAACTATTCCCCGAGGAAGTAGCGGACCTCGCCTACCACCAGGAGATCAGGCCATGACGACGCACCTGACACCCTTCCGCAAAGGGCTGCGAGTCGAGTCGGTCACGCTGGTGCACAGGTCGGGCGAGATGGATACGTACGCGTTCAACACCGCTGGCCTCAGCGTTCTGTCTGGCGTCAGGAACAGCTCGAAGACCACCACGCTCAAGGCCATCGACTACTGTCTCGGCAACCGGGACAGCCCGACCGAGGCCCTGAAGGCGGCCGTCGCCGACGAGTACGTAGAGGTCAGCACCGAACTGACCTTGGACGGCACTCCAACGGAAATCCGGCGCAGCCTCCAGTACGGGCGCCAGAACAAGGTCGTACTGGACGGCGACGAATTCCCTGTCGGCGAGTTCTCCGACCGCATCCTGCACAAGCTTGGCTGGCCGATCCTTAGTATTCCCAAAGGCATCCAGGCCACCACCGCCACTGAGCTCACACCCCTGACGTTCCGCAGCGTGCTGCGCCACATCTACCGCAACGAGGACTCGTGGACTCAGTTCGCTGACAAGGAACAAGAGTTCCTGAGACGAGCCGTCATCAGCTATCTCTTGGGTTTCGCCCCGACCAGGTACAGCAACCACGACTTCGAGCTTGCGGCAGCACAACGCCGACTCGCACAGGCGCAGGCGGCCGAACGAGAGGTGCATGACAGCACAGACCGAGCCGTCGCAGCCGTCTGCGAGAACCTGCATCTGCCGACTCCCAGGAGCGAACAGCAGGTCAACTCCATCAAAATCGACTTGCGGGTCGAGCTCGACGCGGTTGTCAGGCAACGTTCCCAGCTGACCAGCGAAGTGGAGCAGCTTGTTGCCGGACGACGCCAAGAAGGCGATGCCGGGGCAGTGAGCCATGGCTACGACGCCAACCTGTCGCAGCAGTACGAGCAGGCGACCCAGAACCTCACGAGCACCGCCGAGACCGTCGCCGGCCTCGAGCAGGTCCTGACTGCCCACATGCAGTCTCGCAACACGGTCCGGGCAGAGATCGCCCGTATGGAACGCCTTCTAGCCTCCGTCGACATCTTCGACAGCCTGCCAGTGCGCCTGTGTCCTGCCTGCGAGCAGAAGATCGACATCCATCGCGAACACCCCGAAGGTACCTGCTACGTATGCACCCAGCCGGTGACAGAGGACCAGCGCAGACGACGCGGAGAACTCGAGAAGCGATCCCTGGCCGCAGAGGCCGACGACCTCCAGGAAGTCATCGCCCGAACCAGCCGCGACCTCGACCAAGCAAAGGCCGACCACCGGCACGCCCAGAGCACCCATCAAGATATCGCCAGGCAGCTGAACGTCGACCGGGCCGCCCGCCTCGCACCGTTCATGGCCAGACTCGAAGAGATGGCCGCCCAAACCACCGTCCTAGAACAAAAACTCATGGCACTGCCTGCCATCGAACAGATGCTCACCCGCAAGACTGCCGCCACGCAGACGAGCCAGGCGGCCCAAGACAGACTGAACCAACTGAAGCAGCAACTCGATGAAACCCCCACCACAGGGAGAACGCCCATCGACCGCTGCGCCCTGTTCGCTGACCGGATGAACGAATTTCTCAACCGCCACCGCGATGATGTCTGGGTGGGAGGGAACGTGGCGATCAGCGTGGACGACCTGACCTTC
>NZ_BLIN01000006.1 GCF_009811555.1 Streptomyces caniferus
GGCGCCGAGTTCGCGGCAGGAGCCCGAACATGCGAGCACATCCTGGAGAGTCGGCCCGGACGCCACAAGCCAATACTGGACCGACGCCTCCACCGGATACGTCGCTGACTGCCAGTGCCCCATCTCCGACTGGCGAAGAGGCGCTGGGACGCTTTCTTGTCGCAGACGCCGTTTGACCGGTCGGACGTGAGGCGTGCTGAGCCGGGATGGTAGTTGCCACCACTGCTGGCATGCAGGTGTTTTCCGTAGATGAGCCAGGGTCAATACAGGGAGATGTCAGCGGGGTGGGGTGCTGACAGCGGTCCACGGGGCCGGGTCGTGGAACTGGTTGCTGTCATGGGGTGACCGGGTGGCTGTCACGGTGTGGTGAGCAGGTCGCGGTCCAGCTGTGTTGGGTTTGCCTGTTTCTGTACGGGTGGGTGACCGGGGCGGGTGGGGTTGGCCGTGTGACGGTTTTACAGACCCCGGTGGGGGAGGCGGTGCAGGGTCCGGCTGGTTCGGCGGACGCCGGGCGGGTGGAGCGGGCGGTGGTGGTGCGGCGGCTGCTGGCGGTGGACCGGGGTGAGGGCGGTCTGTCGTCGTTGCACGTGCGGATCGCGGCCGGGTTGGCGGGGGTAACGGAGCGGACGGTGTGGCGGTGGCTGGCCGAGGGACGCGAGGGGCGGGTGGAGGCGCGGCCGCGGCAGGGCGGGTTCGTGGTGGGCGACGCCTTGTGGGAGGTGCTCACCCAGGCCGGCGGGAACGTCGCCGAGCTGCGCCGCAGGATGCTCCGGGCGCAGGACGAGGGCGTGCTGGAGCACTGGGAGGCGGAGTTTGTGCCGTCTTTGGCGACGCTGCACCGTGCGGTGAAGGACGAGCTGCGGGCGGGCCGGGTGCTTCAGGTCGCCCGCGCGGCGTCGGGCCGGGTGGAGCCGAGCCGGTACGACCGGGCACCGGCCGAACTCGGCTTCGTAGATGGTGCGAACGGTCCGCCGGTCGTGGACGGCCCGGACGCCATGCCGTCCGGTACGGGTGGTGAGGAACGGCCCGGCGCGGTGAAGACCGCTTCGCGTACCCGGGTGTCCGGTGGGGTGCGCCTGTACGCGCCGGGGGCGCGGTCGGTGTCCACGCGGCAGGTGGCCGGGGTGGTGGAGGCGGTGGGGCACACGGTCGCCGCGCGGGGGATCGGCTGCGTGTACGGGGACACGGGGCTGGGGAAGACGGTCGCGGTCGAGCAGGCTCTGCATCTGCTGCCCGGTCGGGTGCCGGTGTGGCGGGCGGTGGTGGGGGTCAGGCCCGGCCTGCCGCAGGTGCGGGCCGCGTTGTGCGAGGCACTGAGGCTGCCGTCGGGGTCCCTGACCCACCGTGCCGGACCGGCCGACCAGGCACTGGCGGAGGCGCTGGCCGAGCCGGGTGTGCTGTTCCTCGACAACGCGCAGCGTCTGTCACCGCCGGTGCTGGACTACCTGCGGCAGCTGTGGGACTCGCCGGGCTGTGCGGCCGCCTTGGTCTTGTGCGGGGCGGGCAGTGAGCGGGCGCTGGCCCGGGCAGCGGCGATGCGTTCCCGGGTCCTGACCTGGCACCAGGTCAGCCGCCTCGACACGGAGGACGTGCCGCAGACGCTGGGTCTGTTCCACCCGGTGTGGGAGGACGCGGACCCGGTCGACCTGGGGCGGGCGGATGAGCAGACCGCCCGCGGCAACTTCCGTACCTGGGCGAAGATCACCTCGCATGTCTGCGCAGCCCGGGGCCGTGACCCCGGTGCGGTGTGGGGCGGGAGGCGATCGACCAGGCCTGCGCCCGGCTCGGCCCGTACCCATGACGGCCCTCTCACGTGCCCGGGGCACACCGGTTCCGACGGCAGAGAGCCTCATCCCGTTCGGCGAGGAGGGAAACAGCGCGATGACGGACAACGGACCGCAGGACACCAACGGTGGCCACGACGTTGACGCGGGAGGGCAGTGGCTGCCACCGCCGGGGAATCCGGCCGGTGTGCTCGGGAAGCAGTCGCTGGTTGCACTGCGGGCGCCCGCAGTGCGTCGCCTGCTGGCGCTGCGGGCCCGGGGCGGTCTTTCGCGGCAGCACGTGCGGCTGGCGAGGGAGTGCCTGGGGGCATCGGAGCGCACTGTGTGGCGGTGGCTGGCCGAGGCATCCCAGAGCCCGGCGGCGGCTGCGCATCCCGGAGCCCGCCGCACCGGCCGGTTCGAGATCACCGCGGAGATCCGGGTGCTGCTGGCGTACTGGCATGGCAACGCTTCCGCAGTCCACCGCCAGCTCATGGAGCGCGCCGCAGCCGAGGCCGGAGGTGTACGCGCGCAAACGTCCGGCACTGCCGCGCCCGTCCCGCCGGACATCGTGGCTGTTCCGGGTGGGGCAGCCCTGTCGCAGGTGCCGCTGCTGGATCCGCTCCCGTCCCTGTCGACGTTCCTGCGCGCTGCGCCGTGACCTGACGGCGGGGAGCGCGCCGGTCTCGCCACCGGACCGGAGGCAGCACGCGCCCATGACGTGTTCGGCAACCGGCCGGCGTCATGGCGCAACTACGCCTGGGAGACCGACCACGTCCAGGCCCCGCTGCTGGTCGACGCCGACGGCGACCTGGTGCGCCCGTGGATCACCTGGTTCATCGACACCGCCACCAAGGTCATCACCGGTACCGCTGTCACCCCGGGCCATCCCTCCCGCGCGTCGGTACTGGCCGCCTTGCGCGCCGCAGTGGTGCGGGATGAGCCCTACGGCCCGGCCGGGGGAGTGCCGGAGCTGGTGAGGGTGGACCGGGGCAAGGACTTCCTGTCGGCCGCCGTTACCACCGCGCTCGGCGCGATGGGCGTGACGGTCAAGGATCTGCCCGCTTACAGCCCGCACCTGAAGGGCACGGTGGAGAGCCTCAACCGGGCTGCGGACCGGATGCTGTTCGCCGCCCTGCCCGGCTACACCGCCGGGCCCACCGGGCCCCGCTCGGAGCGGCGCGGACGTACCGCAGGGGCGGTGTCCGCCCTGTCGTTCCAGGACTTCACCGCGGAGGTCCTGGCGTGGATGAACTGGTGGAACACTGCGCATCGCCCGAAAGCCCTGTCGGGCCGCACGCCACTGGAGGCGTGGCAGGCCGATCCGACCCCTGTCACCGACATCCCCGCCGCCGACCTGTGGGCCTTTACCCTCAAGGACGACGGCCGGCCCCGAAAGCTGACCAGCCACGGCGTGAGCTGGCGCGGCCGCACCTACACCGCCGCGTGGATGACCGGCCAGGCCGGCCGCAAGGTCCGCGTGCGCTACATGCCGCACCACGACCACGAGATCGAGGTCTGCGACGCCCGAAGCCGCCACCTCGGCCCGGCGCACCTCGCGGACGCGGCCACCCCCGAGCAACTGCAGGCGCTGCGCGAGGCACGTGCGGAGCGCGCCCGGCGCCTGCGCGCCGACGCGAAGGCCGCCGAACGCCTGCGCCGCCAGCGATTCGCCCCCACCACCAGCGCGGAGCCCGCCCAGCGGCTGGGAGCCGTCACGGCCGCCCAGGCCGACCGTGAACTCGCCGCCGCCGACTACACCGACGTCGCACGGCTGGCACTGCCCGACCTGATCCCGCCCGCCCCGCCTCCAGCGCACTGGCGCACCCCGCCCGCCCTCGCTGCCGGCACCGCGTCACCTCCACCCGTCCCCGCTCCAGCCGAGCCAGCGGACACCCTGCCGGAGCCCGGCACCCACCCCGCAGGAGACGCCTCGTGACCGCGGCCACTTACCAGTACGTCGACCTGCCCGATGCGTCCGTGGTCACCACCCGGGCCCTGCTCACCGCCCGGGAGAACATCGCCGACACCGTCGCCGCGCGCGCCATGATGTGCATCCACGGTGGCGCCGGCTTTGGCAAGACTCTCGCGGTCAACACGTGCCTGCACGAACTCGAACCCGTAGAGGACGTCCGACGGGTCACCTTCCGGGCCCGTCCCACGGCCCGCGCGGTGCGCTACGAGCTGTTCACCGCTCTCGATCTGGCCGGTGAACCGCCGCGCCACCCCAGCGAGTTCGACCGGCTGCTGAAGACGGCCCTGGCCGAGCGCCCCCGCACGTTCCTCGTGGACGAGGCCCAGTGGCTCAACGGGGAGGCGTTCGAATACTTCCGCTACCTGTGGGACGAACCCGCCACTCAGCTCGCGGTCATCTTCGTCGGCGGGGAGGGCTGCCACACCGTGCTGCGCCGTGAACCGATGCTCTCCTCCCGCATCTTCATCTGGCAGCACTTCACCCGACTTACCCCCAGCGAGGTCCTCGACGTCATCCCTCTGTTCCACCCGGTCTGGGCCGACGCTGATCCTGAGGACATCACCTTCGCCGACAGCCACGCCGCGCACGGCAACTTCCGCGCCTGGGCCCAGCTGACCGCCCACACCCGCACCGCACTGGCCCGCACCGGCCGCGCCCGCGTCGACCAGGAGCTGCTGCGTCGGGCCTTCAGCCGCCTCGCCTGACCACCACACCGCCATGCCCATGCCTCTCGCTGCGCCCCGGCCTATCGCTGTGGTCATCGACCGCCATGACGACGCGATCCACACGCACACCGCCCTGGCCGCCCACCATCCGCCGTCCGGCCGGATCACCCTGCACCCCGGCCCGGGCACCACCAGCGAAACCGGCCTCGCCCACGACCTTCTCGTCGCCCTGGGCAAACCGCCCCTGCTCCCGGGCCGCTTTCCCGGCGGCCGTCAGCCCGCCTGGGAAGCCGCTGCCGCCTGGATGACCGCCCTTCCCATCACCCGGCTGACCGTCCTGCGCGCCCACCGCCTCACCGCCCGCCGCACGATGCGCCTGCTACAGCTACATGCCCTCACCGGTATCCACCTGACCTTGGTCTGCCACCGCCCTCACCTTCCCGCCGCTCTGCACCAGGCCCTGCGGACGGCCGACTACGCCCTCACCGCCGACTTCGAGGCAGCCCGCCGCCACTACTACGGCATGCCTATCACCGAACCCCCGCCGGCAGACGAACCCGCCGGGCCGGCAGACGAACCCGCCGGGCCGGCAGACCGCTGGCTCACCCTGCCCGCACTGGACCGCCTCGTCTCCTACGACAGCCCCAGCCCCTGCGCCGCCCCGTGCACGCCGCCCCCGATCGTCTTCCGGCACCGCCCACCGCCCGCTCCGCTCACCGCGCACATCGCCCAGCAGGTCGCCCACCGGCTGCACGCGGCGACCGCACATCCCCGCCTCGCCGCGGCCGTCGCCGCCGCACTGACCACCGGCGCCTCCCTCCAGCAACCCGCCACCGCACGCCCCGGCGACTACGACGACGCCGCGGCCACGCTCGCCCTGCACGACCGAGCTCGCTACACCGACGGCTGCGCCGCCTACCCCGTACCGCCCTGGGCGGGCGTCTTCCTGCGGGCTGCGGCCTGCTTCGCCCGGCTGGTATCCAGCGAGGAGCAGGAGCTGCTCGCCGCGCCAGGCGACCGTGGGCACCTGCTGCGCGTGGCGGAGACGGCCAGGCTGCGCCCGCCACAGCCGCCCGCGGCCCGCCGCAAAGGCCCGGTCGGCCGTGTGGAGTGGGACTGGCGCGAGCGGCAGGAAGCCGAGAGGTACGAAGCGACGCCGGCCAGCCGCGTCAGGACCTCGCGACGCTGAACCCCTGACGCGGTCGCTCGAAGAATCAGCCTCAGCCGATCGAGAAGTCGGCGAACTCGACGTCGCTGAAAGCGATGTGCAGACCGTGGGCCCGGCGGCCCCCTTCGCGAAAGTAGCCGTGGCCCAGCGCGCGTGCCAGGATCACCGTTTGCTGCTGCTCGCCCGCGCCGGCATCCCAGGCGGCGAACAGCTCCCGGGCGACCTCTCCCGGCAGGTCCTGGGTGATCCACCGCACCCGCGGATCATCCGAAGACCCTGCTGGCGCGGCGAACCCGAATCGCGCCCTGGTATGGAAGACGAAGCCTTCCGCCTCGGCCTGGGCACGCCGACGGGCTCGTATCCGGGGCTGCCACCGAGCCAGGACCGCTTCCTCGATCGCCCGGACCTGCATCGGACCCGGCGGACGACGTGCTCCTGGCTTCTTCGTCACCCACCGCTGCACGGTGCGCTGCGACACCCCCAGCACGGTGGCCACCCTCTGGGTGGAACCCCGAAGCGCTGCCAGCAGAAAACGCAGGCGGGCCTCGGTGCTTGAGGGAACAGACCGGGTGCGCAACGCGCGCTCCAAACCCTGCTCGATCTGTCCCACGTCCGCCTCTCGAAGCGGCCAGCCGGCAGGGCCGGC
>NZ_BLIN01000008.1 GCF_009811555.1 Streptomyces caniferus
CGGCCGCTGCGCCGCGACCCCTGTGGATAACTCTCGGGCGACGCAGTTATCCACAGCTTCGGGCGGGCATTCGCGCGTTGTCAGTGGCATCGGGTTGCATGGGGGCATGAGCAACGAAGATCTGCGTGCCGCAGCCGATGCCGTCCTGAGCCTCGTCGGGGATCCCGGCGGCGAGGCCAGGCTGCGCGAGGATCAGTGGCGGGCGATCGAGGCGCTGGTCGCCGACCACCGCCGCGCGCTGGTCGTACAGCGCACGGGCTGGGGCAAGTCCGCGGTCTATTTCGTCGCGACGGCGCTGCTGCGTGAGCGCGGCAGCGGACCGACCGTGATCGTCTCCCCGCTGCTCGCGCTGATGCGCAATCAGGTCGAGGCCGCCGCGCGGGCCGGGATCCGCGCCCGCACGATCAACTCCGCCAACACCGAGGAGTGGGACACCGTCCAGGCCGAGGTGGCGGCCGGCGAGGTGGACGTCCTGCTGGTCAGCCCCGAGCGCCTCAACAACCCGGACTTCCGCGACCAGGTGCTGCCCAAGCTCGCGGCGGCGACCGGTCTGCTGGTGGTCGACGAAGCGCACTGCATCTCCGACTGGGGCCATGATTTCCGGCCGGACTACCGACGGCTGCGCACCATGCTCGCCGATCTCCCGCCCGGTGTGCCCGTGCTCGCCACCACGGCCACGGCCAACGCGCGGGTGACCGCCGATGTCGCCGAACAGCTCGGCACGGGCGGGGGCTCCACCGAGGCACTGGTGCTGCGCGGGCCGCTGGACCGGGAGAGCCTGAGCCTGGGCGTCCTCCCGCTGCCGGACGCCGCGCACCGGCTCGCCTGGCTCGCGGACCATCTGCACGAGCTGCCGGGCTCGGGGATCATCTATACGCTCACCGTTGCCGCAGCCGAGGAGGTCACGGCCTTCCTGCGTCATCGGGGGCACACGGTCTCCTCGTACACCGGCAAGACGGAGAACGCCGACCGCCAGCAGGCCGAGGACGATCTGCTCGCCAATCGCGTCAAGGCGCTGGTGGCGACCTCGGCGCTGGGCATGGGCTTCGACAAGCCCGACCTGGGTTTCGTGGTGCACATGGGTTCGCCGTCGTCCCCCATCGCGTACTACCAGCAGGTGGGCCGGGCCGGCCGTGGGGTCGAGCACGCCGAGGTGCTGTTGCTGCCCGGGCGGGAGGACGAGGCGATCTGGAAGTACTTCGCCTCGCTGGCCTTCCCGCCCGAGGAGCAGGTGCGGCGGACGCTGGACGTCCTGGCGGCCGCCGGCCGGCCGGTGTCCCTGCCGGCCCTGGAGCCGCAGGTCGAACTGCGCCGCTCACGCCTGGAGATCATGCTCAAGGTGCTCGATGTGGACGGCGCCGTACAGCGCGTCAAGGGTGGCTGGACCTCCACCGGCCGCCCGTGGTCGTACGACGCCGAGCGTTATGCGTGGGTGACGCGCCAGCGCGAGGCCGAGCAGCAGGCGATGCGGGAGTACGCCACCACGACGGGCTGCCGCATGGAGTTCCTGCGACGGCAGCTGGACGACGAGGCGGCCGTGGCGTGCGGGCGCTGCGACAACTGTGCCGGGGCGCGGTTCACCACCGAGGTGTCCGCCGCAGCGCTGGAGGGGGCGCGCGGTGAGCTGGGACGGCCCGGGGTGGAAGTGGAGCCGCGGCGGATGTGGCCGACGGGCCTGCCGGCCGTCGGTGTCGACCTCAAGGGGCGTATCCCGGCAGGTGAGCTGGCCGCGACCGGCCGCGCACTGGGCCGGCTCTCCGATATCGGGTGGGGCAACCGGCTGCGCCCGATGCTCGCCCCGCAGGCCCCGGACGGCCCGGTCCCCGACGATGTCGCGGCCGCGGTGGTCACCGTGCTCGCCGACTGGGCCAAGGGCCCCGGTGGTTGGGCCTCGGGGGCGGCGGACGCACCGGCCCGCCCGGTGGGCGTCGTCGCGCTCTCCTCGCGCAGCCGCCCGCAGCTGATCCGGTCGCTGGCCGAGCGGATCGCCGCAGTCGGCCGCATGCCGTTCCTGGGCGCGGTGACCTCGGTGGACGACGGTGCCGACGGCAGGATTCCGCGCAGCAACAGTGCCCAGCGGCTCCGGGCTCTGGACGGTTCGCTGGGCGTACCACCCGAGCTGGCGCAGGCGTTGGAGTCGGCGGGCGGTCCGGTGCTGCTGGTGGACGACTACGCCGATACCGGCTGGACGCTGGCCGTGGCCGCCCGGCTGCTGCGCCGGGCGGGGGCAGCGGAGGTGTTTCCGCTGGTCCTCGCCGTACAGGGCTAGGGGCCGTACGGCACGCGGCGACGGGAAGGAACATTTGCCACTCCCCGGGCGATTCCGGTCACGGGCGGGAATTGCTCGTTGCCGCATGCCTGTACGACCGCGAGAATTGGAGTTGCTTCCCCGTACCGGCCGTCCGTGGTCAGGCAGGGCCATGCCGTGGTGCCCATCCGCGCCAGGCCGCCGCCCGACGTGCGGACGCGTAGACGATGGGAGGAACGTGACCTTCGGCTTCGCCCCGCCCCCGCAGGTGCCCCCGCCCACGTCCGCCGACTCCGCCGCACGACTCGGCCGCATGCTGGAGCCCGCCGAATGGGCCTCGGCCGGCATCCCGTTGCTGCGCAATCCCCGTGAGGTCGTCGCCGGCCTGCACGACCGTCACCGGCCGGTGCCGTCGACGGCCATCGTCGCAGTGCTCGACGTGCAGGAGCGGGTGACGGCCAGCGCCTCGTTCACGGAGCTCACGGCCGCTCCCGACGGCTGGGAGTTCCGCAATGCGCTCCTGGTGCATCTGCGCCGGGTGATCCCGCACGACCTGCGGCTGCGCGCCCCGGTCCGGACCGCCGTGCTGCTCTACTGCCGTGAGGGCGAGCCTTTGTGGACGGAGACGGACGGGGCCTGGATGTGGGGGCTGCGCGACGCCTGCACGCTGCACGGGCTCCGTTGCGGGGCATACATCACGCTGACCCCGGACCGCTGGCAGGTGCTGGGAGAGGGCCGGGGCGGGCGCCGCCCCAAACCGTCCACCGTGGACAAGCCCGTCACGGCAGCACGCCGGACGGGGGCGGAACGGATGGAGACTCGTCGCACGACGGCGGCGCGCCCCGAGGCGCCCCATACGGCCGCGCCTCTGCCCGCCGCACCGAACCGGTCGATGGCGCGGCGCACGGGAGGCGGCGCCCCGGAAGCCCATCGGCACACGGCCGCACGCTGAGCGGACCGGGCGGACGTACGCCCGGCTTCCGGCGGCAGAAGCAGGCACCTCGCCGGGCGTGCCATGACCCACGGCAGACGGCCCGCGCATCCCGGTGGTGGCAGAAGTCAGACGGTCACGACCGGCACACCTCCGCCTCTCCGCCGAAGCCCCCGGCCCGGCGTCCCGACCTCGTCCGGGCCGGAGCGCAAGCGAGCCCGACGGCCTTCGGGGCCGACGGGCTGTTGCGAACCGGAAGCGGTCAGGCGGGTGCTCCGAGAACGGTGTTGATCCGCTGCGGGTCGCCGCAGACGATCAGCAGCGTTCCGGCACGGGCCATCGCCGCGGGCAGCGCCTGCGCGGTGACCTCGTCCGTACCGCCGTTCATGGCGACGACCACGACGGGCCGGCCGGTGGCACGCTCGGCACCGGCGTCCGCGTAGAACACATCGTCCGCGGCGTCGTGTTGGGCCCAGTAGGACGCCTCGCCGAAGGACAGTTCATGCGCGGCCCACGGGTGCGTTTCACCGGTGGTCAGCATCAGGATGTCGCCCGGCGCACGCCCGGAGTCCAGCAGCAGGTCGACGGCCTCGTCGGCGGCGTCGACGGCGCCGGCGGCGGGTGCCAGCTGGAGCTGTGCTCCCGCGGCGGCGCCGGGCTGGCCGGCGGGCGGCTGCGGGGAGCTGGTGCGCTGCGCCGGCGGAGCGGCGACAGGACCACGCGGCGGGGCAGCAGGTCCGGGCTTGCCCGGACGGACACTGGACGCGGGGCCACGCGGCGGCGCGGGGCGGGGACCGGGACCAGGAACGGGACGGGGGGTCGGCGCGGTACGGCCGGCGGCCGGAGTTGCGCGGGGACCCGGGACACTCTCGTGAATCTGAGGCTCCTCGGGGATGAGAGGCATAAAGGGATGTCTATCAAACGTAAGTGCGGAACGCGTCATCGGGTACCGAATTGATGTGCGTACCGCTCAGAAATCGAAGCCGAGTTGGCCACCGGCTTCCAGAGCGGCTGCTTCGGGGGTGATGCGCGCCTTCTTCAGATGCCGCCAGCGGGGCAGGGCATCCATGTAGGACCACGACACTCGGTGGTGCGGCGTAGGACCGTACTCCTCCAGGGCAATGCGATGGGTCGGTGAGGGGTAGCCTGCGTTGGCCGCGAAGTCGAAGTCGGCGTAGACCAGGCCCAGTTCGGCCATCATCGCGTCGCGTCGCACCTTGGCGATCACGGACGCGGCGGCGACCGCGATGCAGGACTGGTCGCCCTTGATGACCGTGCGGACTTGCCATGGCGCGCCCAGGTAGTTGTGCTTGCCGTCGAGAATGATCGCGTCCGGCTGAACCGGCAGCGCCTCCAGGGCCCGGACTGCCGCGAGCCGCAGGGCCGCGGTCATGCCCAGTGCGTCGATCTCCTCGGGCGAGGAGTGCCCCAGGGCGTACGACGTGACCCACTCGCCGAGCACTTCGCACAGTTCGCGGCGCTTGGGGGTCAGCAGCTTGGAATCGGTGAGACCGTCGGGCGGCCGGCGCAGACCGGTGATGGCTGCGCAGACGCTGACCGGACCGGCCCAGGCTCCGCGCCCGACCTCGTCGATACCTGCAACGACCTTGGCGCCCGTCGTGGCGCGCAATGATCGCTCGACGGAATGGGTGGGGGGCTCGTACGGCATGGCGCCAGCAAGGTTACGCCTATTCGGCTCAGCCGTCCGCACCGGATCCCCACCTGGTGGGAAACGGTGCGGGCAGCCGCATGAGCAGCATGCGAACGGGACCCGCCGCTTCCGCTACCGATGGGTATGCGGAAGCTGGATCAGGCGAGGCGCGGCCGGCGCCGGAGGCTGCCGTTCCCTCGCCCCGAGCGGAGCCGTGCGGGGTGAAGTAGCCGCCCGAGGCCGGTGGTTGGAGGACGCCCGGAAGACGGCAGCGGACCGCAGCGGACGGATACGGCGGATGGGCGCGACGAACAGGCGCGAGCACGCCGCAGCGGGCGGGATGGGCGCGGAGCGAGGCGGTGGCCGTGCGTCAGTCGGCGAGGGTGGGTGTCCAGGACGGGAGCGGCTCGGTGCCTTCCAGCCATGCCTCAGGAGGGTGGCCGGCGTGCCCGGCGGCGACGATGCCGCCGACGATGGCGCACGTGGTGTCCACATCGCCGCCCGCCTGAGCAGTGGTCCAAAACGCCCGCTCGTAGTTGCCCAGATGCCGGGCCGCGGCCCAGAGCGCGAAGGGCACCGTGTCGTGGGCGCTGGTGCGCCGTCCACAGCCCAGGACGGCGGCGACGGTGCTGGAGTCGGCGTAGTCGAGCATGTCGCGGGCGCGGCGCAGTCCGGCCTGCACGGCGCTGCGCGGGATCAGCTCCAGCACACCGTCCAGCAGCTGTTCGGGGCCGGTGTCACGGGCCGGGTCGGCCACCAGGGCGGCCGCGGCGGCGACGGCCATGGCGCCGACGACGGCCTCACGGTGCTGATGGGTGGTGTAGGCGGAGATCTCCGCCTGGTGGGTGGCCTGCTCGGGGTCGTCGGCGTACCAGGCGCCGAGGGGAGCGATACGCATGGCCGCTCCGTTGCCCCACGAGCCCTGACCGTTGAAGAGTCCCGATGCCAGCTCGCGCCAGTCCCCGCCCTCGCGGATCAGCCGCAGCATCCGATTGACGGCCGGGCCGTAGCCGCGGTCGAAGTCATGGCGGTCGGCGAAGGAGCGGGCGAGCGCGTCCTGATCGATCCGGCCGTGGGCGGTGAGCACGGCCAGGACGGAACAGGCCATCTCGGTGTCGTCGGTCCACTGCCAGGGGGAGGGAGGCAGCTCGCGGCGCTTGAGGGAGGGGTAATGGGCGGGGACGAAGAACTGGGATCCGAGCGCATCACCCACGGAGAGGCCGCGCAGGCTCGCCAGAGCTCGCGCACAGCGGTCTGCGTCACGGTGGTCGGGGGTCATCGCTGTGCACTCTAACCGGTGACGCCATAAGACTCGGGTACACACCAGCGCTCGAAGGGCCGGTCCAGGCTGTAGCGGCCGTCCGGACCGAGCAGCAGGATGCGCCGCTCCGCGTTGTCGGGGTTGGACAGCGACTCGAAGTCGGCCACCGTCCAGTGGAACCACCGCATGCAGAACAGTCTCATGGTGAGACCGTGCGTGACGATGAGGACGTTCGGCGGGTGGTCCGGGTCCTCGAAGCTGCGCCACAGGCTCTCCAGGAACGCCCCGACCCGGTCGTAGACATCGGCCCCGGACTCGCCCTGGGCGAAGCGGTAGAAGAAGTGACCGTAGGCGTCCCGGTAGGCCTTCTGCCGTCGCACGTCGTCGCGGTCCTGCCAGTTCCCCCAGTCCTGCTCGCGCAGCCGGGGCTCCTCGCGCACCCGGACCCTGGCGGGATCGAGGCCGAGTTCGCGGAAGGTCTGGTGGGTTCGGCGGTAGGGCGAGACATAGGCGGAGACCCGTTCCTCGCCGAACATCTCGCGCAGCGGACCGCCGGCTTCCTTCGCCTGCCGCAGCCCGGTCTCGGTGAGGGAGAGCGCATGATCGGGCTCCCGCTCGTACACGGTGTCATCGACATTCCCCGCCGACTCTCCATGGCGGATGAGGACGATGCGTCGGGGCCGAGCCATGCCGCCAGCCTAAATCGCCCGCTTTGTACATGCCGCACGCAGTCAAGGGACCACAGCAGGACGGCGAGCCTCGCCGCGACCCCGGCAAGGCCACGGCGGCACGCGGCGGGCAGCGACCGACCGCGGTGCCGACCGGCATCGCGTAATGAGTTCCGAGCGGACATTCCCCCTCCTCACGCAAATGCAACCCTCGTCGCATTACGATGAGGATGACACGGGCAACGCACTAATGCAACAGGAGTAGCAATTGTCTGACGAGACGGTGCACGAGAACGGGCGCGGGACCGGTGAGACCACGCCCACCCCCGGCACCCGGCGTCCGGGCGGCCGTACCGCCCGTACCCGTGCCGCCGTCCGCGACGCCGTACTGGCCGGGCTCACCGAGCACGGTTATCCGGGCTTGACCGTCGAATACGTCGCGGCCCACTCCGGGGTGCACAAGACGACGCTGTATCGCCGCTGGAAGGACGTGGAGGGCCTGCTGGCGGACGCCCTCGACCTCGCGGGCGAGGACAGCTGGACCCCACCCGACACCGGGTCCCTGGAAGGTGATCTGCGCGCTCTGGCCCGCGAGGTCGTCGTGTCCTTCACCGACCCCGCGGTAGCCGCGTCGGGCTCCGCGATGATCGCCGCCGCCTTCCACTCGGAGCGGGCGGCCGTGGCGCTGCGTGACTACTACGCCGAGCGGTTCGCGCGCTGCGAGGTACTCGTCGAGCGGGCCGTCGAGCGCGGGGAATTGCCGGCGACGCCGGGCTCCGCGCCCGATACCCCGGAAGCCGGCCCGCCACATTCCGCTTCCGGCACCACCGCAGCCGGTGCCATCGACGCCGGCGCACTCGCCCGCGCCGTCTCCGCGCCGCTCTTTTTCCGCCTGTTCATCACCCGGGAGCCGGTGGACGACGCCCTCGCGGACCAGGCCGCGGCGGCCGCACTGGCCGCGGCCCGCGCCGGGGCGTTCACCACCGGGAGTACGGCCGGCACCTCCCCCGGCGCCGCCTCCTGACCACTGTCCTCACACCGTCCACGACGGTTCGAGCTGCACCACATCGCCCGCGATCGCCCTGACATCGGCGGCTATCTGGGCCCGCAGCGCCAGCCGCTCCACCCGTTCGGGCCGGTACTTCCCCCGCTCGGCCGCCGACTGCCACATCGACAGCACCAAGAACTCCTCCCCCGGAGCCCGTCCCAGCATCCCCCGCAGCATTCCCGGCGAACCCGCCATGGCGGGGTTCCAGACCTTCTCCTGCATCAGCATGAAGTGATCCACCCGGTCCTGGCGCACCTGGCAGTGCGCCAGCCGCAGCACATCCACGTCGGCGAACGACGGACGGAAGCCCACCTTCACATCAAACTCGTGCTCGAAGAGCCGCACTTGGGCGTCCTTGAACATGCCGGCCTGGGCGGCCGCCAGCCGGGTGGGAGCGCGCCATGAAGGAGTCGTAGAAGGCCCGGCTCTCCCAGAAGGCCACCAGATGCGCCACGCCCGGCCGCCCACGGCTCCACCCCCCGCCCTGCCCTCGGA
Organism: Streptomyces caniferus; assembly: GCF_009811555.1. Classification (GTDB taxonomy): domain Bacteria; phylum Actinomycetota; class Actinomycetes; order Streptomycetales; family Streptomycetaceae; genus Streptomyces; species Streptomyces caniferus. The sequence goes on from NZ_BLIN01000008.1 coordinate 8,303, forward strand.
ACCCCGGCTCACCCAGCAGCCCCGCCCATTTCCGCTGCCCCCGCTCGAACCCTCGACGGTCCACAACGGTGAGGCGAATCCACTTGACCAGCACCGCGCCATCGTACGGCCCAGGGGCGAGCCGGGATCACTGCGCGTCACCTTCCGAACGGCCCGAACTTCCTTACGGGCGCGGGTCGATCGGCGCGAGAACACCCAGCCGCCGCTCCACCGCCTCGGCCGCCTCCAGGCACAGGTCCTCCCGGTAGGAGCGCCCGATCAGCTGCACGCCGTACGGGAGCCCCTCCACCACCCCGGTGGGGACGGCCACCGCAGGCACACCGACGAAACTGGTGGCGGTGCAGAGCCGCAGGGCACGCTGTATCCGCTGATGGCTCTCCTCGTCCCGCAGCTCCTCCCCGGGTGCGAACGGCGGATCGGTGAACACGGGCGCCAGGACGAGCGGATACTCCTCCAGGAACACCGCCCAGTCCCGCTGGAGCCCCATCCGCACCCCGGTGAGCCGCAGGTACTCCGCCAGTTCCACGGGGCGGAACGTCGCCATCGCCCGCTCGATATAGCGATGGCCGCCCTCCCCGAGCAGCGGCTTGACCACCGGCCAGGTGGTGGCGAACTCCGTGACCGTCATCCGGCCGTAGGCGTCGAGGGCGTCCTCCAGCCGCGGTACGTCCGCCACCTCGCACACTCGTAGCCCGCGTCCCGGAGCGCCTCGGCCGCACTCTGCACGGCCCGGCGCACCACGGGGTGCACCCCGTGGCCTCCGGGGTCGGTCACCATCGCCACCTTCAAGGGGCGTCCCAACGGCTCCCCGTAGGGCGGCACCGGAACGGCCCGCGGGTCGCGCGGATCGGCCCCGGCCAGCACCTCGTACGCCAGCCGCAGATCATCGACCGTACGGGCCAGGGGGCCGTCGACCACGAGGACCTGTGCGGCGAGGGACGGGTCGTCGGGCCCGAGGCGGTGATCGGCGGCGAACCGCCCGTAGGTCGGCTTCAGCCCCGCGACGCCACAGAAGGACGCGGGAAGCCGCACCGACCCTCCGGAGTCGTTGCCGAGGCCGAGCGGGGCCATGCCGCTCGCCACGGCCGCGGCGTCGCCGCCACTGCTGCCGCCCGGTGTGACCGCGCGGCTCCAGGGGTTCACGGTGTCCCCGAACAGCTCGCTGCGGGTATGGATCCCGGCGAGGATGAGCGTCGGGATGTTGCTGTGCCCGATCGGGATGCCCCCGGCCGCGCGCAGCCGCGACACCGGGGGCGCATCGCAGTGCGCGACAGCGTTCCGGAAGCGCTTCGCGCCGTAGGTCGTCGGCACCCCTCGATGGCCGTGGTCTCCTTCACGGTGAACGGCACCCCGGCCAGCGGCCCCAGCCGCTCCCCGCCGCGCGTCCGCGGTCGGTCCGCGCCGCCTCGTCCAGTGCCCGCTCGGCGAGGAGCTGGGTGACGGCGTTGACGGCCGGATTGACCTCGGCGATCCGCGCCAGATGCGCCTCGGCCAGCTCCACCGCCGACACCTCGCCGGTACGCACCGCCGTCGCCTGGGCCCGGGCCGTCATTTTCCACAGCGTGTCGCGCATGTCCCCACCCTCTTGTGCTCCTGGACGGCCCCCACGCGAACCGCTTCAGGCCGTCTTCGCATTTTTCCGATGCGCTTGCATCGGTTCAGTGATCGTAACCTGATTACCGATACGAACGCATCGAAAAAACGGAGTGCGGGGCATGCCCAAGCAGGTCGACCACGAGAGCCGGCGCCGGCAGATCGCCGATGCCGTGTGCCAACTCGCCGACGAGAGCGGGCTGGAGGGCGTCACACTCCGCGACGTGGCGGGCCGCGCGCAGGTGTCCATGGGGGCCGTCCAGCGCTGCTTCGGCACCAAGGAGGAGATGCTGGTCTTCGCGCTCGGCCAGATCGGCGAGCGGGTCGCCACACGGGTGTCGGCCCGGCTCACCGCATCGCCCGCCCAGTCGGCCCGTACAGCGCTGGGGCACGCGGCGACCGAGGTGTCGCTGGTCCACGAGGAGCACCGCGCCGAGGCACGGGTCTGGCTGGCCTTCGTGGCACAGGCCGCGGTCAGTCCGCCGCTGGCCGGAATTCTGCGCACCAACTACGCACACCTGCAGGTGCTGTTCGCGCGGCTGATCGCCGAAGCCTCCGACACCCCCGACCCGGACCGCGCGGCCCGCACCCTCCTCGCCCTGGCCGACGGCCTCACCACCCACGTCCTGATCGGCCACCTCTCCCCCGCCGAGGCGCTGGACGTCCTGGACGGCCAGCTCCGCCGCCTCTGGAACGAGCGGGCGCACTGAGCGGACCCTGCGACCACAACACCGCGCAGGGCACTTTCAAGCCACCGCAGGCCGAGCCAAACCGTGGGTGACCAGGGCCAGTTCGCCCCGCCCAGGGGCCGCCGGGCGTGGCACGATGGTCAGTCAACGGGAAGTCCCGGGGAGGGGTCCGCGTGCCCGCGTGGACCGCGCCGCGTCCCCGGGAGATGACGGGAGGGAAGTCCGGTGAGCACGTTCAACAAAGGGATCGAGAAGGTCGAGGTGACGCTCAAGTGGGATCCCAGCCCCCTCGGGACGCCGGACAATGACCTCGACATCGTCGCGGCGACGTACACGGCCGACGCGCCGCACGGCGATCCGGCCTATCTGGTGCACTTCGACAGCCGCTCGCCCGACGGGACCATCACCCTCAACCGGGACAGCAGGACCGGCCAGGGGTTCGGCTTCGACGAGATCATGACCCTGGAGCTGGACCGGCTGT
>NZ_BLIN01000009.1 GCF_009811555.1 Streptomyces caniferus
TCAGCGAACTCACCAACCGCTGCGGCGGTTCGATGGGTGCCGTTGCCATGCTTGAGCAGTCCCCTTCCTCGGGCCGTGACCGCACCGCGGCCGGTCGTTCAGAGCGCGCCCGCGGAGGCGCTCGCGCCGCCGGACGGAGTGGCGGCCGCGGCCCGCTCCACGAGCCCAGGGAAGGCTACGCCGCTGCCGCGCCAGCGCACCGCCCGCACTGCCGCCTCGCGCAGCGCGGCCGCCGCCTCCGTGCGCCGGGCCGCGCCGCCGGCCCGTACGAGATCCGCGTAGACGGCGGCCAGCCGGTCCTCCAGCTCCGCCGCCAGCCGGACCGCGGCGGCCGCGTCCGGAACGGGGAAGGGCAGTTCGTAGGCGGCGGCCGAGGCCCGCGGCGTACCGCCCAGGTCGCGCACCACGCGGCGCAGCGCGTCGCGGCGCGCACGGTGCCCGTCGTACGCCGCCTGGGCCTCCTTGCGCCGGTCCCCGGCGATCCGGCCGCCGACCACGCCGTAGCCGTAGACCGCCGCATGCTCGGCGGCCAGTGCCGCCTGTACCGCCGTCAGCTCGTCGTGCCCGCTGTCCGCGTCCGCGCGGCTTTTCCTGCCGTGAACTGCTGTGGTCCTCATGCGCACGCCCCTTCGCCGGTCCTTGCCCTCCGCGGTGCCGCCGGACCCGTCATCCGGCCCGCTCCGCCAAGATACGCATGTGCCGCACCGGCCGCCGCGACCGAGGCGAGCAGCCGGGCCAACTCCGGGGGTGCGCCGGTCAGCGCCTTGGTGCGGACGTCGGAGAGCTTGCGCTCCGCATCGGCCAGCGCCGCACGTGCGGCCCGTTCGTCCCGGGGGACCTGGGGACCGGACGGCCGCTGGGAGCCGTGCGGCGCGGGTCCGGACGCGGGCGCACCGGCTTCGCGCGCCGGGCCGTCGGAGGCGTCACCCTCGGGGGAGGGGGCAGCCCGGTCCTTGCCGAACGCCTCGGCGTGCCGGGCGACTTCGGCGCGCAGCGGGCGCAGCCGCGGCTCCAGGGACGGATGCGCGGCCAGCGTCGCGTCGTAGCGCGCCAGCAGGGTCGTACTGTCGCGGGCGGAGCGCTCGCGCAGCCGCTCGGCGGCGGAGGAGTGTTCGGTCCGGTCGGGGCCGGAGTCCTCGGAGCAGCCCGTCAGCAGCGCCACGCCCCCGAGGGCGGCGCCGGCCAGCAGGGTCCTTCTGCGCGTGAGCGCCACTTTCGGCACGTTGCACTTCCCGGGGTCCTTTCGTAGTGATCACCGCAGGCGAGAGTATCCGTGACCACCCACCGAATCGTCAGTACCCCGCCGGAACCGATAGGCTTTGACCCGACACACGACCCACCCACAACAGCACACGCGGCCGAGGAGTCACCCGGATGAGCACCACCCAGAGCGAGAGGCTGCGCGGATTGCTTGAACCGCTCGTCGCCGCGCGAGACCTGGATCTGGAAGAGATCGAGGTGACACCGGCAGGCAAGCGGCGGGTGCTGAGGATCGTGGTCGATTCCGACGAGGGCGTCCAGCTGGACGAGTGCGCCGAGCTGAGCCGAGAGGCCTCGCAGGTCCTGGACGACTCCGATGTGATGGGCGGCGCCCCGTACACCCTCGAGGTCACCTCTCCCGGCGCCGACCGCCCGCTGACCGAGCTGCGGCACTACCGCCGCGCCGTCGGCCGCCTGATCAAGGCCCAACTGACCGCCGAGGCAGGCGCCGGCGAGCTGGTGGCGCGGATCATCGCGGTCGACGAATCCGGGCTGGACCTCGAGGTGCCGGGCGTCAAGGGCCGTAAGCCGACCGCCCGTCGGGTCTCCTTCGACGAGATCGCCAAGGCGCGTGTCGAGCTGGAGTTCAACCGCAAGTCCGACAAGCGTGACGCACAGCAGGACGAGAAGATCGACGAGAACGACGAGAACAAGGAGGAGGCGTAGCCGTGGATATCGACATGAGTGCCCTGCGGGGACTGGTGCGGGAGAAGGAGATCTCGTTCGACCTGCTGGTCGAGGCGATCGAGTCGGCCTCCTCATCGCATACCACCGCACCGAGGGCAGCCGCCGTCGGGCGCGGGTCGAGCTGGACCGCAACACCGGTCATGTGACGGTGTGGGCGAAGGAGGACCCGGAGGACCTGGAGGAGGGCGCCGAGCCCCGCGACTTCGACGACACTCCCTCCGGCTTCGGCCGGATCGCGGCGACCACCGCCAAGCAGGTCATCCTGCAGCGGCTGCGGGACGCCGAGGAGGAGATCACCTTCGGCGAGTTCGCCGGGCGTGAGGGCGACGTCATCACCGGCGTCGTCCAGCAGGGCAAGGACCCCAAGAACGTGCTGGTGGACATCGGCCCGATGGAGGCCATGCTGCCGGTGCAGGAGCAGGTCCCCGGCGAGGACTACGCGCACGGCACCCGGCTGCGCTCGTACGTCGTACGGGTGGCCAAGGGCGTCCGCGGCCCGTCCGTGACGCTGTCGCGCACCCACCCCAATCTGGTGAAGAAGCTCTTCGCCATGGAGGTCCCGGAGATCGCGGACGGCTCGGTGGAGATCTCCGCCATCGCCCGCGAGGCCGGCCACCGCACCAAGATCGCCGTACGGTCCACCCGCTCCGGCCTGAACGCCAAGGGTGCCTGCATCGGCCCGATGGGCGGCCGGGTGCGCGCCGTGATGGCCGAGTTGCACGGCGAGAAGATCGACATCGTGGACTGGTCGGACGACCCGGCCGAGCTGGTGGCGAACGCGCTGTCGCCCGCCCGGGTCAGCAAGGTCGAGGTCGTGGACCTGGCGGCACGCTCCGCCCGGGTCACCGTCCCCGACTACCAGCTGTCACTGGCCATCGGCAAGGAAGGGCAGAATGCCCGGCTCGCCGCCCGTCTCACGGGCTGGCGGATCGACATCCGTCCGGACACCGAGCAGCCCGCACCGCAGGACTGAGGCCGTCCCGGAGGGGCGGCGGCGCCGCGGCACCCGAAAATCGGTGGTGCCGCGGCGCTCCGACCGGAATTCTGAGCAGCCGTTCCGCCTTTACCCCATCGGGGTCGGGCCGGCGCGGGGAGGTAGACTTAAGCAGTGTCTGGCCGGACGCATGCCCGCGCATGCCCTGAGCGAACCTGTCTGGGATGCCGGGAGCGAGCGGCCAAGGGCGATTTGCTGCGCATCGTGGAGATCGAGGGTGAGTGTGCCCCCGATCCTCGCGGTACGCTGCCCGGCCGGGGTGCTTACGTGCACCCGACACTGGTCTGCCTCGACCTGGCGGTTCGCCGCCGGGCGTTCAACCGGGCCTACCGGGCCCGGGGACCGTTCGACACGACGGATTTGCGTCGGTTCATCGAACGGACGCCCGTCGAGCAGCCGCCGTTGCAATAACGCACAGCAGCAAGAAACGCACAGCGCACGGAAAACCGTGCGGTCAGTACCTCGCGAGTCGGAAGTAGGTCGAGATTGCGATGAGCACTCGATGAGTACGCGATGAGTACGCCCATGAAGTAGCGACGGTCCGGTGGACAACCCGGACCTAGAAGGAGCGAAGTGGGCTAAGGTCCGGGTATACGAACTCGCCAGGAGTTCGGCGTTGAGAGCAAGGTCGTCATCGGCCAAGCTCCAAGAACTTGGTGAATTCGTCCGTTCGGCGTCCTCGACGATCGAGGCGCCGGTTGTTCGCAAGCTGACCGACGCTTTCCAGGCAGGCAGCGGCAATGGTCGCGCCGCCGGAAGCCCGCAGCGCCGCGCAAGTCGGACCCCCGCAGAAGCGATCCGCGCCGTCTCCGGCGCAGGCCGGGGGCACCTCCCCTGCCCCCAAGGCAGCGGGGGAACGTCCTGCTGCACCGAAGCCGGGCGCCCCCAAGCCTGGCCCCGCGGCTCCGGCAGCCCCCGAGCACCGAAGGCCCCCGAGGCACCGGTGGCTCCCAAGCGCACTCCCCGCCGCCGGCCCACCCGGGCCTCGCGCCCCAACCCGGCGCGCCCGCGGCACCAAAGCCCGCTCCGGCCGCCCCCGCGCAGCCGAGTTCCAGGCTCCGCCGTCCGCGCCGGCCGCTCCCGCCGCCGGCCAGTCGGCTCCCCGTCCCGGTGCCCCCGGCCCCGCGTCCCCCGTGGCGGCAGCGGTCCGGCCGCCCCGCCGTCGCGCGTTCCCGGTGGCGAGCGTCCGGCCCCGCGTCCCGGTGGCCGTCCCTCCGGCCCCCGTCCGGGGCAAACAAACACGTTCACTGTCCGGCGGGCTCCCACGGGCATCGGCCCGTCCGCAGGCCCCCCGTCCGGTGGCGCCCCGCGTCCCGGCGGCCAGGGTAGGTCCCGGCGGTCCGCGTCCGCAGGGCGCGGCCAGGGCGGTCCCCGTCCCCAGTGGCGGTCAGGGCGGCGCGCGTCCACACCCCCGGTGGTATGCCCGTCCGCAGGGTGACGCTCCCGGTGGCGCCCCGCGTCCCGGCGGTGGGCGGCGGTAACCCGCCCGAACCCGGCATGATGCCGCAGCGTCCGCTGCCGGCCCGCGTCCGGGCCCCGCGGTGGCGGCGGTCGCGGTCCCGGCGGTGCCGGTCGTCCCGGTGGTGGCGGCGGCGGTCGTCCGGGTGGCGGCGGCGGTTTCGCCGGTCGTCCCGGTGGTGGCGGCGGCGGTCGTCCGGGTGGCGGCGGCGGTTTCGCCGGTCGTCCCGGTGGCGGCGGTCCCGGTGGTGGCGGCGGCTTCGGCGGTCGTCCCGGCTTCGGTGGGCGTCCCGGCGGCCCCGGTGGCCGTGGTGGCACGCAGGGTGCGTTCGGCCCGTCCCGGCGGTCCGGCGCGTCGTGGCCGCAAGTCGAAGCGGCAGAGGCGTCAGGAGTACGAGGCCATGCAGGCCCCGTCGGTGGGCGGCATCATGCTGCCCCGCGGCAACGGTGCGACGGTTCGCCTGTCGCGCGGTGCCTCGCTGACGGACTTCGCCGAGAAGATCAACGCCAACCCGGCGTCGCTGGTCCAGGTCATGCTGAACCTCGGCGAGATGGTCACCGCGACCCAGTCGGTCTCCGACGAGACCCTCCAGCTGCTCGCCGACGAGATGAACTACGTCGTCGAGATCGTCAGCCCGGAGGAGGAGGACCGCGAGCTGCTCGAGTCCTTCGACATCGACTTCGGTGAGAACGAGGGCGGCGAGGACATGCTCGTCGCGCGTCCGCCGGTGGTGACCGTCATGGGTCACGTCGACCACGGTAAGACCCGACTGCTCGACGCGATCCGCAAGACGAACGTCATTGCGGGCGAGGCCGGCGGCATCACCCAGCACATCGGTGCCTACCAGGTCGCGACCGAGGTCAACGACGAAGAGCGGCGCATCACCTTCATCGACACCCCCGGTCACGAGGCGTTCACCGCCATGCGTGCCCGTGGTGCCAAGTCGACCGACATCGCGATCCTCGTGGTGGCGGCCAACGACGGTGTCATGCCGCAGACGATCGAGGCCCTGAACCACGCCAAGGCGGCCGACGTGCCGATCGTGGTCGCGGTCAACAAGATCGACGTCGAGGGCGCCGACCCGACCAAGGTGCGCGGCCAGCTCACCGAGTTCGGTCTGGTGGCCGAGGAGTACGGCGGCGACACCATGTTCGTCGACATCTCCGCCCGTGAGGGTCTGAACATCGAGCAGCTGCTCGAGGCCGTGGTCCTGACCGCGGACGCCTCGCTCGACCTGCGCGCCAACGCGGAGCAGGACGCGCAGGGCATCGCGATCGAGGCCCACCTCGACCGTGGCCGCGGCGCCGTGGCGACCGTCCTGGTCCAGCGCGGCACGCTGCGCGTCGGCGAGACGATGGTCGTCGGCGACGCGTACGGCCGAGTCCGTGCGATGTTCGACGACAAGGGCAACAACGTCGAGGAAGCGGGTCCGTCGACCCCCGTCCTGGTCCTGGGTCTGACCAACGTCCCGGGCGCCGGCGACAACTTCCTGGTCGTCGACGAGGACCGTACGGCCCGTCAGATCGCCGAGAAGCGCGCGGCGCGCGAGCGCAACGCCGCCTTCGCCAAGCGCACCCGCCGGGTGTCCCTCGAGGACCTGGACAAGGTGCTCAAGGCCGGCGAGGTCCAGCAGCTCAACCTCATCATCAAGGGTGACGCTTCTGGTTCCGTCGAGGCCCTGGAGTCCTCGCTGCTCCAGCTCGACGTCGGCGAAGAGGTCGACATCCGGGTGCTGCACCGCGGCGTCGGTGCGGTCACGGAGACCGACATCAACCTGGCGTCCGGCTCCGACGCGATCGTCATCGGCTTCAACGTGCGCGCCGAAGGCCGTGCCACGCAGATGGCCGAGCGCGAGGGCGTCGACGTCCGGTACTACTCGGTCATCTACCAGGCGATCGAGGAGATCGAGGCGGCCCTCAAGGGCATGCTCAAGCCGGAGTACGAGGAGGTCGAGCTCGGTACCGCGGAGATCCGCGAGGTCTTCCGCTCGTCCAAGCTCGGCAACATCGCGGGTGTGCTCATCCGCTCCGGCGAGGTCAAGCGCAACACCAAGGCGCGCCTCATCCGCGACGGCAAGGTGGTCGCGGAGGACCTCAACATCCAGGGTCTGCGCCGGTTCAAGGACGACGTCACCGAGATCCGCGAAGGCTTCGAGGGCGGTATCAACCTCGGAAACTTCAACGACATCAAGATCGACGACGTCATCGCGACGTACGAGATGCGCGAGAAGCCGCGCGGCTGATCAAGCGCGTGACTGCCCGCGCGTAGCACGGTGCACCCGAGAGGGCGGCCGGGCGACACGCGGGACCGGGGCCGGTCGGCGGAATATTTCCGTCGATCGGCCCCGGCCGTTCCGTGTACGGTTCGAAATGACACGAACGCCCCCGGCTCACGCCGGGAGGTGCCCCTAAGGCCCCGCGGGTGGCTTGACCCGTCTTGCATGTACGTAGGGACGCTGTCCTTCGACCTGCTTCTCGGCGACGTACGGTCGCTGAAGGAGAAGCGCTCCGTCGTCCGCCCGATCGTCGCCGAGCTGCACCGCAAATTCGCGGTGAGCGTCGCGGAGGTCGGGGACCAGGATCTGCACCGCAGGGCCACCATCGGCCTGGCGGTGGTCTCCGGGGACACGGGGCATCTCACCGAAGTCATGGACCGCTGCGAGCGCATGGTCGCCGCACGGCCCGAAGTGGAACTGCTGTCGGTACACCGACGGCTGCACGGCGACGACGACTGACCCGGGGACCGGGCAGGCCGCCGCCGGTGGAAGCACAATTGTGGAAGAAAGAAGGAGAAGGACCAGTGGCCGACAATGCGCGGGCGAAGAAGCTGGCGGACCTCATCCGGGAGGTGGTCGCCCAGAAGCTGCAGCGCGGAATCAAGGACCCGCGGCTCGGTTCGCACGTGACCATCACGGACACCCGGGTCACCGGCGACCTGCGGGAGGCTACGGTCTTCTACACGGTCTACGGCGATGACGAGGAGCGGGCCAGCGCCGCCGCCGGGCTGGAGAGCGCCAAGGGCATCCTGCGCTCCGCGGTCGGGGCCGCGGCGGGGACCAAGTTCACGCCCACCCTGGCCTTCGTGCCGGACGCCCTGCCGGAGAACGCCAAGACGATCGACGACCTGCTGGACAAGGCACGGGCCTCGGACGCCAAGGTGCGCGAGGTCTCCTCGGGCGCCGAGTACGCCGGCGAGGCCGACCCGTACCGCAAGCCGGGCGAGGACGACGACGAGGGCACCGCGGCAGAATGAAGCGTGAGAGCAACAAGCCCATCCAGAGGGGCGAGCGCGAGGCGCTCTCCGGCAAGGGTGGTGGTGGGCGACGGGCGGGCCTTGTCATCGTCGACAAGCCGGCCGGCTTCACTTCGCACGACGTGGTGGCGAAGATGCGCGGTATGGCGCGCACCCGCCGGGTCGGGCACGCCGGCACCCTCGACCCGATGGCGACGGGCGTGCTCGTCCTGGGCATCGAGCGGGCCACCAAGCTGCTCGGCCACCTCGCGCTGACCGAGAAGGAGTACGTCGGCACGATCCGGCTCGGCCAGACGACGATCACCGATGACGCCGAGGGCGAGCTCATCACGTCGAAGGCGGCGCACGGGCTCGCCCGCGAGGACATCGACGCGGTGGTCGGCCGGCTGTCCGGCGCGATCATGCAGATCCCGTCGAAGGTCAGCGCCATCAAGATCAACGGCAAGCGGTCGTACTCACGGGTCCGCGACGGCGAGGACGTGGAGATCCCGGCCCGGCCGGTCACCGTCTCCTCGTTCGTGGTGCACTCCGCGCACGAGGCCGAGGCCGAGGACGGCACCCCGGTGACCGATCTGCTGGTCTCCGTCGAGTGCTCGTCCGGTACGTACATCCGCGCCCTGGCCCGCGACTTGGGGGAGGGACTCGGGGTCGGCGGTCATCTGACGGCGCTGCGCCGCACCCGCGTCGGCCCGTACAAGCTGGACCGGGCGCGCACCCTCGACCAGCTCCAGGCCGCCGTGGACGACCCCGAGGGGGACGGCCTGCCGGTCATGCCGCTCGGGGACGCGGCCGCCGCGGCGTTCACCCGCTGGGACGTGCCCGAGGCACAGGCCCGGCTGCTGCTCAACGGCGCACGGATCCCGATGCCGCTGTTCGAGGGCACCGGCCCGGTCGCGGCGTTCGGACCGGACGGCCGGTTCCTCGCACTGGTGGAGAACCAGGGCGGGAAGGCGAAGAGCCTGGCGGTGTTCGCGGTCTGAGGGCCGTGACCCGACACTCCTGGGGCCGGGCCCGGCGGCGCGACAAGCGCCCCGGGCCCGGCCTTTTGCCTGCCGTACGCGGTCGTCGGCGGGCGCCCCGGGAGGCGGGTGGGGCCTCCGGCTGCCCGGGGCGCCCGAGGCCCCACCGGCCTCCGGCCGCCCGGACGGAGACGGCACGTGGGCCCGGGTCGCCCCTCCCCGCCCGTCGTCTCGATCCGGTGTGGTTCCGGACATTCACTCATTCGGTGAGGCGCTCGAAGTGAATCAAGGCGTGGAGGGGGGCGCGTTGGAACGGGTCCCTGTCGAGACGATCACCGCCTGCTTACCGTTCGGAGGACGGACAGGGCGAGAGGACCGGCGATGGCATTGCTGGATGCCGATGCGGACACGGCACTGGTGCGGATCCGCGATCTGGCAGGTCGGACGCGCGGTACGGGGTTCCTCGCGGACCACGACGGCACCGTGATCACCAGCCACGAAGCGGTGGACGGGGCGGCACAACTGGTGCTGCAACCCATGGCGGACGGCGCGGGAAGCGGCGCGGCCGGGGGCGGCGGATGGACGTGCGTGGTGGCAGCAGACGCCCTCACGCCCCTTCCGGAGGCCGGGCTCGCCCTCGTCAAGGCCGGCGATTTCGGGCCACACCGGCTCGTGCCGCTGCCCATCGCCGCGGGCCGCCCGGACCCGGGCACCGCGGCACGGCTGTGGGCGGGCGGCTGGCTGGACGGCACGATCGTCGGGCCGGGCTCCGGGGTGATGTACACGGCCACCCAGCGCGTCCATCTCCTCGACGAAACGCTGGAGCTCGGCCTGTGCGCCGGGGGCCGGGAGGCGCTGCGGCTGGGCGGCCCCGCGGTCGGCGGGCCGGTGCTGGACGCCCGGACCGGCGCGGTGCTCGGGGTCCTCGGCACCGCGCTGCACCCCCAGGCCCCCGGCCGCCCCCGGGCGGGGGAGCCCTTCGGGCGCCGGGCGGGCGGCTTCGCGATTCCGCTGCGCGCGGTCGCCGAAGCCGCGCCCCTGGGCGCCCTGGCCGCGCTGCTGGAGCGCAACGCGGCGACCGTTCCCGCCTATGGCAGCGAGCTGAACCCGGCCGGTGCGCGGCATCTTGCCGAGGTGTCGATGGGCTCCGCCGAGCGGCCGCGGCTGTGGCGCGAAGCGGTCGAACGGCCGGAGGTGGCCGCGGAGTTCACCCGCTTCGGGGCGCGCCACGGGACGGCAGAGGCGTGCGTGCTGGGACTGGTGGGGGAGCCGGGGTCCGGGCGGAGCACGGAGCTGGCCGGGCTCGCGGCCCGCCGGGCACAGGGCCCGGACGCCGCCCCGACCGTCTGGCTGCGCGGTGCGGAGCTGCGGTCCGGCGACGACGGGGTGCGCACGGCCGTGGAGCGCGCCTTGCGGTCCGCCGGCCGGATCGTCGCCGGGGCGGGCCGTACGGCCGGTGACCCGGCGGACACCACCGCCCAGGGCGTGGCACGGGCGGCGTCCGCGGCCGGACGTCCGCTGCTGGTGCTCCTCGACGGGCCGGAGGAGATGCCGTCGGCCCTGGCGCAGGGGGAACGGCTCGCCGAGTGGACCGCGGCGAGCGCCGACTGGCTGTGCGGCGCCGGGGCGCGGCTGGTGATCGCCTGCCGCCCCGAGTACTGGGAGCGGGCCGGTGCGCTCTTCCCGCCCGGCCTGCTGCACCGGCCGCTGCGCCCGGCCCCCGCGCTGCCCCCCTGCGTGGAACTCGGCGACCTTCCCGAGGAGGCGGCGGAGCGTGCCCGCGCCCGCTACGGCCTGCCGCCCGGCGCACCGGCCGCGCGGGACGCCCGTCATCCCCTGGCGCTGCGGCTGCTCGCGGAGGTCGGCGCGGCGCTCCCCAAGAGCGGTGCGGCCGGGAGGGGAGTCGACGAGCCGGCCGGCCTCGGTGCACCCGACCGCCACCAGATCTTCGACGCCCACCTGGACCTGGTGTGCCTGCGCATCGCCGTACGGCTCGCGGCCGCCCACCGGCCCGAACTGCGCGGCACCGCCGTACGCCGGCTGGCCGCCCAGGTCGCCGGCCAGGTGCACGAGGCGGCTCGGCGCGCTCTCGGCCCCGGGCCGGGCGCGCTGGACCGTGCCTCCTTCGAGGAGGTGTTCCCGCGGGAGCCCGGCTGGGCCGGTGCGGTGCTGGCCGAGGGCCTGCTGGTGCGGGCCGGCACCGGATACCGCTTCGCCCACGAGGAGTTCGCGGAGTGGCTGCAGGGCGCCCATGTCGACCTCGACCTGCTGCCCGTCCCCGGACACCGCGTCGGACCGGCCGTCCAGGCCCTGCTGCTGCTCGGCAGGCGGGAGGGGACGGTGCAACTGACCTTCAGGCTGGCCGAGTTGGTGCCGATGGCGACCGCCCCCGCGGCCGGCCCGGCGGCCGCACGCGCCGTGGACGGCCGCTGGTGGGCCGCGCATCTGCTGTCCGGCGTGCTGCGCCGGGTCCCCGACGCGAGGCCGTACACGGCGTGCTGCGGCTGCTCGCCGACCGGATCACGGAACGGTCCCTGCGGGCGGGCGGCTTCGGACACACGGGCCTGGAGGCGTTCGGGCCGTGGTTCTGGGAGCGGCTGGCACTGACCGACGAGGACCGGATGGATCTGCTGCGCCGCCTGCTGCCGGCGGACGGACCTCCTGGTGGGGCGGCGCGGCGCGTGGCGGGCGTGCGGCCAGGCGGGCGGGCAGGCGTGGGGACGGGGGCTGCGGGGGGTGGCGGCCGGTGGGGCGGATGGTGCGGTGTCGCGGTCCGTGTGGGTGCCGTCGCCGGCCGGGCCGGTGTCGTCCGGGGCGGTGTCGTCCGGACCGGTGCTGTCCGGATCGTCGCCGTCCGGGGCGGTGCCGTCTGGATCGCGTCGTCCGCCGGTGTCGCCGGGTCCGAGCTGCCACGGGCAGCGAGAGCGGGCCGCCGGACCCCACGGCAGCTCGGACCGCGGCGACACGCGGTCCGGACGACGCCGATCCAGACGGCACCGCCCCGGAAGCGGCGACGATCCGGACAGCACCGGTCCGGACGACACCGCCCCGGACGACACCGGCCCGGCCGGCGACGGCACCCACACGGACCGCGACACCGCACCATCCGCCCCACCGGCCGCCACACCACCCCGCAGCCCCCGTCCCCACGCCTGCCCGTCCCGCCTGGCCGCACGCCCGCCACGCGCCGCGGCCGCCCCACCAGGAGGTCCGTCCGCCGGCAGCAGGCGGCGCATGCATATCCCTCCGTCTCGTCGGTCAGTGCAGCCGCTCCCAGAACCACGGCCCGAACGCCCTCCAGGCCCGGTGTCCGAAGCCGCCCGCCCGCAGGGACCGGTCCGTGATCCGGTCGGCGAGCAGCCGCAGCACGCCCGTGTACGGCCTCGCGTCGGGGGACCCGGCGCAGCACGCCGGACAGCAGATGCGCGGCCCACCAGCGGCCGTCCACGGCGCGTGCGGCCGCCGGGCCGGCCGCGGGGGCGGTCGCCATCGGCAACCAACTCGGCCAGCCTGAAGGTCAGTTGCACCGTCCCCTCCCGCCTGCCGAGCAGCAGCAGGGCCTGGACGGCCGGTCCGACGCGGTGTCCGGGGACGGGCAGCAGGTCGAGGTCGACATGGGCGCCCTGCAGCCACTCCGCGAACTCCTCGTGGGCGAAGCGGTATCCGGTGCCGGCCCGCACCAGCAGGCCCTCGGCCAGCACCGCACCGGCCCAGCCGGGCTCCCGCGGGAACACCTCCTCGAAGGAGGCACGGTCCAGCGCGCCCGGCCCGGGGCCGAGAGCGCGCCGAGCCGCCTCGTGCACCTGGCCGGCGACCTGGGCGGCCAGCCGGCGTACGGCGGTGCCGCGCAGTTCGGGCCGGTGGGCGGCCGCGAGCCGTACGGCGATGCGCAGGCACACCAGGTCCAGGTGGGCGTCGAAGATCTGGGTGGCGGTCGGGTGCAGCCGAGGCCGGCCGGCTCGTCGACTCCCCTCCCGGCCGCACCGCTCTTGGGGAGCGCCGCGCCGACCTCCGCGAGCAGCCGCAGCGCCAGGGGATGACGGGCGTCCCGCGCGGCCGGTGCGCCGGGCGGCAGGCCGTAGCGGGCGCGGGCACGCTCCGCCGCCTCCTCGGGAAGGGTCGCCGAGTTCCACGCAGGGGGGCAGCGCGGGGGCCGGGCGCAGCGGCCGGTGCAGCAGGCCGGGCGGGAAGAGCGCACCGGCCCGCTCCAGTACTCGGGGCGGCAGGCGATCACCAGCCGCGCCCCGGCGCCGCACAGCCAGTCGGCGCTCGCCGCGGTCCACTCGGCGAGCCGTTCCCCCTGCGCCAGGGCCGACGGCATCTCCTCCGGCCCGTCGAGGAGCACCAGCAGCGGACGTCCGGCCGCGGACAGCCGCCCGTGCCACGCCCTGGGCGGTGGTGTCCGCCGGGTCACCGGCCGTACGCCCGCCCCGGCGACGATCCGGCCGGCGGACCGCAGGCGCGCTCCACGGCCGTGCGCACCCCGTCGTCGCCGGACCGCAGCTCCGCACCGCGCAGGCCAGACGGTCGGGGCGGGCGTCCGGGCCCTGTGCCCGGCGGGCCGCGAGCCCGGCCAGCTCCGTGCTCCGCCCGGACCCCGGCTCCCCCACCAGTCCCAGCACGCACGCCTCTGCCGTCCCGTGGCGCGCCCCGAAGCGGGTGACTCCGCGGCCACCTCCGGCCGTTCGAACCGCTTCGCGCCACAGCCGCGGCCGCTCGGCGGAGCCCATCGACACCTCGGCAAGATGCCGCGCACCGGCCGGGTTCAGCTCGCTGCCATAGGCGGGAACGGTCGCCGCGTTGCGCTCCAGCAGCGCGGCCAGGGCGCCCAGGGGCGCGGCTTCGGCGACCGCGCGCAGCGGAATCGCGAAGCCGCCCGCCCGGCGCCCGAAGGGCTCCCCCGCCCGGGGGCGGCCGGGGGCCTGGGGGTGCAGCGGCGGTGCCGAGGACCCCGAGCACCGCGCCGGTCCGGGCGTCCAGCACCGGCCCGCCGACCGCGGGGCCGCCCAGCCGCAGCGCCTCCCGGCCCCCGGCGCACAGGCCGAGCTCCAGCGTTTCGTCGAGGAGATGGACGCGCTGGGTGGCCGTGTACATCACCCCGGAGCCCGCCCGACGATCGTGCCGTCCAGCCAGCCGCCCGCCCACAGCCGTGCCGCGGTGCCCGGTCCGGGCGGCCCGCGGCGATGGGCAGCGGCACGAGCCGGTGTGGCCCGAAATCGCCGGCCTTGACGAGGGCGAGCCCGGCCTCCGGAAGGGGCGTGGAGGGCGTCTGCTGCCACCACGCACGTCCATCCGCCGCCCCCGGCCGCGCCGCTTCCCCGCGCCGTCCGCCATGGGTTGCAGCACCAGTTGTGCCGCCCCGTCCACCGCTTCGTGGCTGGTGATCACGGTGCCGTCGTGGTCCGCGAGGAACCCCGTACCAGTGCGCGTCCGACCTGCCAGATCGCGGATCCGCACCAGTGCCGTGTCCGCATCGGCATTCCAGCAATGCCATCGCCGGTCCTCTCGCCTGTCCGTCCTCAGAACGGTAAGCAGGCGGTGATCGTCTCGACAGGGACCCGTTCCAACGCGCCCCCCTCCACGCCTTGAGTCACTTCGAGCGCCTCACCGAATGGAGTGAATGTCCGGAACCACACCGATCGAGACGACGGGCGGGGAGGGGCGACCCGGCCCACGTCCGTCTCCGTCCGGCGGGCCGGAGGCCGGTGGGGCCTCGGGCGCCCCGGGCAGCCGGAGGCCCCACCCGCCTCCCCGGGGCGCCCGCCGACGACCGCGTACGGCAGGCAAAAGGCCGGGCCCGGGGCGCTTGTCGCGCCGCCGGGCCCGGCCCAGGAGTGTCGGTCACGGCCCTCAGACCGCGAACACCGCAGGCTCTTCGCCTTCCCGCCCTGTGTCTCCACCAGTGCAGAGGAACCGGCCGTCCGGTCCGAACGCCGCGACCGGGGCCGGTGCCCTCGAACCAGCGGCATCGGGATCCGTGCGCCGTTGAGCAGCAGCCGGGCCTGTGCCTCGGGCACGTCCCAGCGGGTGAACGCCGCGGCGGCCGCGTCCCCGAGCGGCCATGACCGGCAGGCCGTCCCCCTCGGGGTCGTCCACGGCGGCCTGAGCTGGTCGAGGGTGCGCGCCCGGTCCAGCTTGTACGGGCCGACGCGGGTGCGGCGCAAGCGCCGTCAGATGACCGCCGACCCCGAGTCCCCCCCCAAGTCGCGGGCCAGGGCGCGGATGTACGTACCGGACGAGCACTCGACGGAGACCAGCAGATCGGTCACCAGGGGTGCCGTCCTCGGCCTCGCGCTCGTGCGCGGAGTGCACCACGACGAGGAGACGGTGACCGGCCGGGCCGGATCTCCACGTCCTCGCCGTCGCGGACCCGTGAGTAAGACCGCTTGCCGTTGATCTTGATGGCGCCTGACGCTTCGACGGGATCTGCATGATCGCGCCGGACAGCCGGCCGACCACCGCGTCGATGTCCTCGCGGGCGAGCCCGTGCGCCGCCTTCGACGTGATGAGCTCGCCCTCGGCGTCATCGGTGATCGTCGTCTGGCCGAGCCGGATCGTGCCGACGTACTCCTTCTCGGTCAGCGCGAGGTGGCCGAGCAGCTTGGTGGCCCGCTCGATGCCCAGGACGAGCACGCCCGTCGCCATCGGGTCGAGGGTGCCGGCGTGCCCGACCCGGCGGGTGCGCGCCATACCGCGCATCTTCGCCACCACGTCGTGCGAAGTGAAGCCGGCCGGCTTGTCGACGATGACAAGGCCCGCCCGTCGCCCCACACCACCCTTGCCGGAGAGCGCTCGCGCTCGCCCCTCTGGATGGGGCTTGTTGCTCTCACGCTTCATTCTGCCGCGGTGCCCTCGTCGTCGATCCTCGCCCGGCTTGCGGTACGGGGGTCGGCCTCGCCGGCGTACCTCGCGCCCGAGGAGACCTCGCGCCAACTTGGCGTACCGAGGCCCGTGCCTTGTCCAGCAGAGTCGTCGATCGTCTTGGCGTTCTCCGGCAGGGCGTCCGGCACGAGGCCAGGGTGGGCGTGACTTGGTCCCCGCCGCGGCCCCGACCGCGGAGCGCAGAGCCCTTGGCGCTCTCCAGCCCGGCGGCGCGCTGGCCCGCTCCTCGTCATCGCCGTAGACCGTTAGAATGACCGTAGCCTCCCGCAGGTCGCACGGTGAGCCCGGGTGTCCGTGATGGTCACGTGCGAACGAGCCGCGGGGTCCTTGATTCCGCAGCTGCAGCTTCTGGCGACCACCTCCCGGATGAGGTCCGCCAGCTTCTTCGCCCGCGCATTGTCGGCCACTGGTCCTTCTCCTTCTTTCTTCCACAATTGTGCTTCCACCGGCGGCGGCCTGCCCGGTCCCCGGGTCAGTCGTCGTCGCCGTGCAGCCGGTCGGTGTACCGACAGCAGTTCCACTTCGGGGCCGTGCGGCGACCATGCGCTCGCAGCGGTCCATGACTTCGTGAGATGCCCCGTGTCCCCGGAGACCACCGCCAGGCCGATGGTGCCCTGCGGTGCAGATCCTGGTCCCCGACCTCCGCGACGCTCACCGCGAATTTGCGGTGCAGCTCGGCGACGATCGGGCGGACGACGGAGCGCTTCTCCTTCAGCGACCGTACGTCGCCGAGAAGCAGGTCGAAGGACAGCGTCCCTACGTACATGCAAGACGGGTCAAGCCACCCGCGGGGCCTTAGGGGCACCTCCCGGCGTGAGCCGGGGGCGTTCGTGTCATTTCGAACCGTACACGGAACGGCCGGGGCCGATCGACGGAAATATTCCGCCGACCGGCCCCGGTCCCGCGTGTCGCCCGGCCGCCCTCTCGGGTGCACCGTGCTACGCGCGGGCAGTCACGCGCTTGATCAGCCGCGCGGCTTCTCGCGCATCTCGTACGTCGCGATGACGTCGTCGATCTTGATGTCGTTGAAGTTTCCGAGGTTGATACCGCCCTCGAAGCCTTCGCGGATCTCGGTGACGTCGTCCTTGAACCGGCGCAGACCCTGGATGTTGAGGTCCTCCGCGACCACCTTGCCGTCGCGGATGAGGCGCGCCTTGGTGTTGCGCTTGACCTCGCCGGAGCGGATGAGCACACCCGCGATGTTGCCGAGCTTGGACGAGCGGAAGACCTCGCGGATCTCCGCGGTACCGAGCTCGACCTCCTCGTACTCCGGCTTGAGCATGCCCTTGAGGGCCGCCTCGATCTCCTCGATCGCCTGGTAGATGACCGAGTAGTACCGGACGTCGACGCCCTCGCGCTCGGCCATCTGCGTGGCACGGCCTTCGGCGCGCACGTTGAAGCCGATGACGATCGCGTCGGAGCCGGACGCCAGTTGATGTCGGTCTCCGTGACCGC
>NZ_BLIN01000010.1 GCF_009811555.1 Streptomyces caniferus
TGCTTCATCGCGTCCGCAACAACCGGTACGGGCGGCGCCGGCTTCCTCGACGCCTCAGGAAGTACGACCTGTCCCATGCGACGGGGTCGATCTGGTTCGACGGCAGGAAGCCGAGCACCTCGATCGTCTTCACGCCGGGAAGGGCAGATCCGCGAGATCGCTGTCGTTCAGCACGACGTGCGGCCATCCGGAGCCTCGTTCTCTGGGGGACCGTTCCCTGTTGCGTGACGTCGCAGATCCCCTCTTCGTTGGGGGTGCTGCGACGGTTCTCCGGGGGTGTGGCTCCGCGGTAGATCGTTGCGCGCAGAGAGAGGGGTTCGGATGCAGGCGCTGCCCGTGCGGGTGCCTTCAGAAGTACGTACTGGACGGTTCTGGACGACGAACTACGCGTGGTCGCGGAGGCGGATGCGTTCCTGCGCGAGCTGCGCTTTGGGCGGAGCCGCGCGGTCGAGACCACGAAGTCCTACGCCGGTGGGATCGTGTTGTATCTGCGGTGGTGCCGGGACACTCGCCGGGAATGGCGTACGGCGGCCCGCGACCTGGGGCTGTTCATGCTGTGGCTGAAGTGGAATCCGGGCGGCGATGAGTCGGTGCGCGTGGTCGTGCCGGGGCCGGGCTCGAAGCAGGTGCGGCGTGAGAGCCGGATCAACAAGGTCCTGACCTCCGTGCGGGGATTTTTGGTGCACGCGGTGATCTCGAAGAAGGCCCCGGCGTGGGTGATGGAACTCCTCTACGAGCTGGGGATGACCGGGATCTCCCTGCGCAGGCGCGTGGGGAAAGCGAGGGGATGCGCTACCGGCTGCGGGCCCGGCACCGGCTCCAGGAACCGGAGACCGCTGTCGACCGCGCCTCGGACCAGGAGATCGTCGCGATGTTCGGGCCTGCCGCTCGGCCCGGGACCGGCTGATCGTCCTGCTGTTGGGACGGGCGGGGCTGCGGCGTGGGCAGGCGGCCGGCCTTCGCCGATCGGACATGCATTTGCTGATGGACTCCCGGGCCCTGGGCTGCGCGGTGGAAGGCGCCCACGTGCATGTCGTGCGCCGGGAGAACCCGAACCGGGCGTACTCGAAGTCACGCAAGGCGTTCGTGCTGCCGGTGGACTTCCTGGTGGTGCAGGCGCTCGACCTGTACATGATGGAGCGTCACGACGTGCTGGGCTCGGGCGGCAGCGACTTCCTGCTGGTCAACCTGTTCCGGCAGCCGCTGGGCTCGCCGGTCACTCCCGAGGCCTGTCGTTCCGAAGCTGATCGGCAAGCCTGCGATGGAGCAGCGTCAACCCATCCATGATCCAGCCTGGAACTCCAGGCGTCTCGTCTCCCTCGCGAGAGGCGTCCGCTGATCGAACGCCCCGGATCGCAGCGATAGGGGTACCCACGGTGGCCAGGAATGACGCAGCAATAGGTTCAGGTCCGCCCACGGCGGCTGTTACGAGTGCTGCAGCACCGATCGCTGCCTTTGAGTTGAACGGTCGACGGGCTCGTGGCCGCTCAGCCTCCGCGCGAGCCCAGGTCCGCAGTGAGATCAATCCGCAAAGGGGCAGCGGGGTGTGGTGGCCCGCCGCCCGGGGCTCCTGTCTGCGATTCAAGGCGCAGACCCGGCTCGACCGTCGAACCAGGCCCGGCTCTCCGGCTGGTTAGGCCAGATGAGGGCCAAGATCGCGGGCACCAGCCAAATCACCCCGAGGATGGGTATCACCCGGTAAAACGCAGGGGCGAAAGGGAGGGCGGTCCAGCCGTATACGAAGGCCGAGACTCGCAGGTTGGGGTGTCGGGTCGGGAACTTGAGGGCGGTGAGGATGCCCCACGCGGCCACGGCCAGCACGAGGATCCCGCAAAGACGACTCGCCCGCGTGTGCCTCACCCGGAGTCTGACAGCACGGAGTCGATGCGTCACCTTCGCCCCAGATTGAAGTGGCGACGGCAACGCTATTGGTCACCAGAGCAAGACCGAGTACGGCCTGCATGGCACCGAGGATCATCATCAGCACACGCAACCGCCGGACCGGCTCGGGCATCTGCGCCCCAGGAGGTACTGGAGGATGCCCGGGCCCCCAGGTCTGGCCCGGACCACCAATTCCAGCGGACCCCGGGGCTCCACTCGCCCGCGCACGTTCCCAGGGCCGCCTACTCTCAGGCTCGTCCATGTCGTCTGGTCTCACCCTGTTGCCCTCCCCCGGCATGGCTCACGTGTACGCGCCATCTTCCAGTGGCATGGGGCGGCTGTCCAGAACGCAACAGGACGTACCGATGGCAGCCGGTTCCGGCGTCCGCTACAGGATGAAGTCCAGGAGCGGACGTCTGCTTCTCACGTTTGAGTCGGAGCAGACCCGGGGTGGCCGAACTCAGTCGAGACTCTGGCACCACATGTGCGGCCCGAGGACCGCACACCCCCTCCAGACGCAATGCATACCGAGTACCTGGACCTTAAAGAACAAGGTCAGAACCTGTTTCTGAACTCGAACCGTCGAGACGCGATGGCTGTGTCGGGGTATGGACGGGTGAGGAGACGGACAGCACCGAGCCGGACACCGGCGATGAGGACAAGGTCCTGCCCGAACTTCTCGTGGCTCGGGCGGACGGGATGTGTGCCCCTCGTGCGGAACTCGTCCGCAGTCCAGGCTGGCAGCTTGCAGTCCGGCGGGCTCTGTGGTTTTTCGCGGTGTCTCATACCGCGGCGTACGGTGCGCCGGGCTGAGTCATTTGGCACCAGGGCGACCTTCCCACGGCAACAATGGACGTTGTTGCAAACACAGTTGGGGGTGCTGATGGTTGAGACAGTGGTTCAGATCTTCACGCAGATGGCTGGCGGGGCTCTGACTTCGGTGGGTACCGGGGTGGGACAAGCGGTATCAGACATCGTGCGCGAGCGCTTCGCGACAGATGAACGTGGCCGTTCGGCAGTACAGGCAGTCGACGACCAGCCCGGAAGCCCGGAGGCGACAGCCTCACTCAGATCCGTGCTGCGAGCCGAGTTGGAGGCTGACCCGGAGTTCGCCCGGAAGATCTCCGCAGCCTTGGAAGAGCCCCCGACTGCCACCTCCTCACGCTCGGCCTCTGGCAGCATCACGATTGACGGCACAACGATGCGGGGTAACCAGACAATCGCCCTCGGGCCCGTGACGTTCCACAACACACGCAACGTCCGTCTGTCCCTGGCCGGTGCCGCCTTGGCCTTTCTCGCCCTGGTCATCTTGGGAATCTACGGCGGGACACGGCTGGTCACCGGGGGCGACCCCGGTCAGGAAAGAGCTGTGACGGCGCTGAGCGCCGCAGATCTGCGTCAGGTAATCCCGGCCCTGGGAGCGTGCCGGCAAAGTGGACACGGCCCAAGCCGCCCGAGCACGTGACGTTAAGGCAAGCTCCAGGGTTGGTCGCGACCGAGGCCGTCGGCTATCTGATGGGGGATCCGGACGCCGGGCTGTCCCTTATTGCCGCCGGTTTCACGGACGCGGGCAAGGCCAGCGATTTCCTCCGCGCCATGAAGAAGTCGGGGGACCCGGACGGAAAGGCAGAGAAGGAGGGCGCCAGCGTCCCGATGCCGGAAATCGGGGATGAACTCTGGGCCGTAGCAGAACCCGCCAGCAGTATGCGCAGGCTGCGTGCGCCACCTGGGGCGGGGTGATAGGCAGGCGGTTCGGATTCTTCTTGCCCCTGGCGAGACGCCTGGTCATGAGGGTAATCGCCACCCAAGTGATCAAAGTTTCGGAGTGCTGGACGAGTCGTTCGTAGTCGCGTGCATGTCGGCGGGCGTGCATCATCCAGGCCCATATTCGTTCGACGAACCAGCAGCACGATAAACCAGGAGGCGTCCTTGGGGCGGCTCACGGTCTTGATCGTGAGGCTGAGGCACTTCTTTGCCCAGGTCACGAGCTTTCCGGCGTAGGCGGAGTCTGCCCAGACGATGGTGATCTCGGGATGCCTCCGCGCACTGGAAGTGCTGTCTGCGGAGGGGCGACGGCTGAACCCCGACGACACCACCGTCCACAAGGTCTCCGCCCAGTGATCTGAGCCGCGAACCAGATCGTTTGCGACGGGACAGCAGCACACGCTGACATCCGCCGGAGACGCGAGATGGATCCCTCGATCCAGCGGTGGCGCCACACCTGTTGCACTCGATACGGTGGGCTGCACCGGCGCTGAGCTGTACTAACCCCTAGCGCCCGCGCTCACGCAACGGTCCGAGCCCAGAGAAAGCTCATAGCTGCGAGCGACCTCCTGGTACGGCACCTCGACGCCTTCAGCCTCGCAGATGCGCCGTTGCCGGATTCCGGCCCCATCGACGGCATGCACGAGAGGAGGGCCGGGTCCGGGCGGCCAACTCGTGCAGCTGGGTCGCGAGGCGTTCCTCCCGTCGCAGCAGACAAGGTGACCTGGGGTTTTCGGAGCCGACGAGGTCAGCCTGGGAGGGGGATGAACAGTAGGATGCCGTGGTCGGTTGCGGCGGTGTAGCAGGAAGTGCCGGGGAAGGTGGCGGTGTAGAAGGGGGTGGCGATGGCGAAGACGGGGACGATGGCGTTGTGGATGGTGGCGGTGCCGTTGGCGTCGGTGACGGCGGTGCCGAGGTTGACCGGGCCGAAGAGCGTGGTGGCGGTGAAGGTCACCGGCTGACCGGCCACCGGCATCCCCGAGGTGGTCGTCAGGGTGGCGCTGAGGGTGGGGATGTAGAACTCGGGCAGCGGGGTCAGCCGGAGCCGGATCGTGCCTGGCTGCGCGGTCAGCTTTGTGGGGGTGCGGTTCACGGTGACGGGGGTGCTGGCGTTGGAGCCGGTGAAGCAGCTGTCGCCGTTGTAGGTGGCGGTGAGGGTGCCGGTGGTCAGGGCGGTGGTGGTCAAGCAGGCCTGCCCCGATGCGTTGACGGGGACGATCTGGGTCTGGCCGTTGGGGAGGGTGAAGGTGACCGTGCCGGTCGGCACTGTGGTGGTGGCTGGTGCCGGGGTGATGGTCGCGCATGCGGTCACGTTCTGACCGCAGGTGGAGGGGTTCGGCGTCACCGACAGCGTCGTCGTGGTGGGGTTGGGGCTCACGGTGACGGGGGTGGGGTTGCCGTTCACGGTCGCGGTGAACGTACCGGCGGTGTAGGTGTGGGTGGTCTGCCCGCTCCCGGTGGCGTCCAGGGGGACGGTGACCGTGGGGCTGGCGTCCCCGAAGTCCACCACCGCGCTCCCGTTCGGGGTCCCCCCGGAAATGCTGAACGTCACCGGTTGCCCGCCCACCGGCGCCGCCGGCGAGGTCGTCACCGTCAACGGCGAAATCTCCGTCACGTTCGCCGAGTTGGCGTTGGTGACGTAGACGTTGCTGTTCGGCGCCGCCGCCACCGAGAACGGGAACGCGCCGACGGGGACGGTGGCCAGGACCGTGTTCGTGGTGCTGCTGATCACCGTCACGTTGTTGGAACTGCTGTTGCCGACGTAGACGTTGCCGGTCGGCGCCACCGCCACCCCGAACGGGCCCCCGCCGGTGGGGACGGTGGCCAGGACCGTGTTCGTGGCGCTGTCGATCACCGTCACGTTGTTCGAAACGGTGTTGGTGACGTAGACGTTGCCGTTGGGCGCCACCGCGATCACCCCCGGGACCGTGCCGGCGGGGACGGTGGCCACGACCGTGTTCGTGGCGCTGTCGATCACCGTCACGTTGTTCGAGGTCTGGTTGGCGATGTAGACGTTGCCGTTCGGCGCCACCGCCGCCGCGCCCGGGAACCCACCGGTGGGGAGGGTGGTCAGGACGGTGTTCGTGGCGCTGCTGATCACCGTCACGGTGTTCGCGTTCCGGTTGGCGACGTAGACGTTGCCGTTCGCCGCCACCGCCACCGCGTCCGGGACCGCGCCGACGGGGACGGTGGCCAGGACCGTGTTCGTGGCGCTGCTGATCACCGTCACGTTGTTCGACGTGCTGTTGGCGACGTAGACGTTGCCGTTCGGCGCCACCGCCAGTGCGAACGGGCCCCCGCCGACGGGGACGGTGGCCAGGACGGTGTTCGTGGCGCTGCTGATCACCGTCACGTTGTTCGAGCTCTGGTTGGTGACGTAGACGTTGCCGTTCTGCGCCACCGCAATCATGGCCGGGCCTGAGCCGGCGGGGACGGTGGCCAGGACGGTGTTCGTGGTGCTGCTGATCACGGTCACGTTGCTCGAATTGGCGTTGCCGACGTAGACGTTGCCGTTCGGGGCCACCGCCACCGCCAGCGGGCTCGTGCCCGCCGGGATCGTCACCGTGGAGAACGCCGCACTGAACGGCGCGACCGCAAGCCCCCGTACCGCGGCCACCTCGGATCCACCGGCCGGTACAACCGGCCGAACCCCGCCGGCTACCGCCGGAGCTCCCCACCAACCCGTAATCGGTTCCATGACAAACCTCTCTCAGCTGAGAGGGCCGCCCAAGAACTCCCACCGGGGCCCGCGTCGCATGGCGCCGGTATACGCGAACCGGATCACCGCTTGCACACCGGGACAGAAAGCGGGCACGCCGACATGTACCACGCACCCGCGCGCCACAGGGGTTGCCCATCTCTCCCCGGAGAGATGGGCAACCCACCGGAATGGTCACCACCATTAACCCGAAATGGCCAATGGAACACCACCCTCTTGACTCGACTATCACCCGGACAGACCAATGCACAGCCCAACCCGGGCACGCCGTACGAGACGACGAACTGCCACGCAATGTGGCCGGAGCGTGGAGCTGAGCAGAGGGACGAGGCGAAAAGGGCCTGCGGATGGGTACGGGGCAGTGCAATGCGAAGCGCTACAACCGCTTCCCGCGTGAAGTGATCGCCGAGGGCCGGGCCAAGCCGAGGTGCTCGCTGACGCTGGGATTTCGTGGACCTATCTCGGTCTGAGCGAATCGGACGGCATTCTCGTCGAGGAGATTCGCCGCGGCATGAGGTCAGGCAGCGGAGATCTGAGCGCGAAGGGGGTGAGTGAGATATCGACACCCCCTGCGAGGCCGCTTTGGTGGGCCGGTAGACGCCCCGGTCCTGATCACGAGCAAGGCACCCGTGTCCGTACCGGCGGATCATGGTGAGCTACCACGAGCCGGGTCATCCGGTTGTCTGCGCCGGCAAGGCCGTTTCCTTCGGATCATCTGATTGTTGGTCTGGTGTGTCGTTGACTGACGCCCAGTGGGCACGGATCGAACCGCTGTTGCCGGACCGGACACCTCGGCGGGGTGGGCGGTGGCGTGATCACCGGCAGGTGATCGACGCGATCGCGTTCAAGTACCGCACCGGGACACCGTGGATGGACCTTCCCGAGCACTTCGGCTCGTGGAAGGGCGCCCACAACCGGCTGAGGAAATGGGCCGCTGACGGCACCTGGGAGAAGGTGTTCACCGCCCTGCTCACGCAGGCCGACGCCGAGGGCGACTTGGACTGGATCGTCGCGGTCGACTCCACCATCGTCCGCGCTCACCAGCACGCCGCCGGGGCTCGTCAAAAGGGGCCCCGGCCGGCGAGCCGCGCGATCATGCCCTCGGACGGTCCCGCGGCGGACTGACCACCAAGATCCACCTCGCGGCCGACAGCCGCTGCCGACCGTTTGCGTGCGCCATCACACCCGGCCAGGCCGGTGACGCACCCGCCTTCCCACAGGTCATGGCCCGCTTACGGGTGCCCAGACCGGTCGGGCGGCCCAGAACGACCCCGGACGTGGTTCTGGCTGACAAGACACCCCATGCAGCTATCGGGTCAAGCAGCTGCTGCGAGCGGGGGCAGTAGCGGCGGGGCGAAGGCGATCGCTTCGTCGAACTTCTGATGGCTCGTCAAGCAGTGGTGGAGCTGGCCGAGCATGCGGTTGAAGAGGCGGTGGAGGGCGGCGTGGTAGCGATCGCCGGTGTCTCGTCGGTGGTTGTAGTGAGCATGGGCTCCGGGTGAGGCGGTGAGCGCGGCGAACGCCCAGTGCCGGCCGGTCTCGGCCAGGCGCCTGTTCTTGATCCGGCGATGGCTGACACGGCGGCTCTTGCCGGATTCACGGGTCACCGGGGCGCTTCCGGCGTAGGCGTTCAGGTCGCGGGCGGTGTCGAACCTGGTGCGGTCGTCCCCGATCTCGGCGAGTATCCGAGCGCCGGTGAGCACGGCAAGACCGGGAAAGCTCGTGATGATCTCCGCGTCGGGATGCTGAAGAAAGAGCTCTTCGGTGTCACGCGCCAGGTCCTCGCAGGCCCGGCAGGCCGCGTCGAGCTGGGCGAGCAGTGCGAGTGTCTGGTGCCCCATCGCCGTCTCCACCAGGGCCGGTTGGCGGAGCGAGGGTCGGCGGAAGACCTCAAGGAGCCGATCGGTCTCGGCCTCGATCCGGCGTTGGCGGCCGGCGCGCGTGACGGCGGCCCTCACCCGGCCCCTGCCAAGACTGGCCTAACGGCCAACCCACGGCGCCTATTAGAAGCCGTTGTCGTACCGATCTTGGTGAGCATAGGTTCGATTGCGGCGGCTCGACCAGGTGATCTTGTGGCGTGCTGTGCATGAAGGCAGGGCCTCTGGTGCCGCTCGGGATTGTCGAAGACTATGAGCACGCCAGGAGGCCCTGTTGACGCAGTTCTACGCCCTCGCGTCGGTCGGGTCCAGTTCGGTTGCTCAGTCGTGTGATTGCCTCGCTCACCGGTTCGGGAATGCCGGGGACCGTCCGCAGAGGCGGCCGAGGTACCCGTCCGATATGAGCGACGCGGAGTGGGCGGTCGTCCGCGACGCAATGCCGGTCCCGGAGTGGCTGGAGGGCCGGGGCGGGCAGCCGGAGGGCTACTGCCACCGGCAGATGGTCGACGCGGTGCGCTGCCTGGTCGCGGGCGGCATCACCTGGCGGGCGATGCCCGCGGACTTCCCTGCCTGGGACCGCGTCTACGCCTTCTTCCGACGCTGGCGGGACAAGGGCCTGGTCGCCGAGTTCCACGACCGGTTCCGCGATCGGGTCCGCGAGGCGGCGGACCGGGATCCGGAGCCGACCGCGGGCATCATCGACGCACAGTCGGTGAAGGCGGCCGCGTCGGTGCCGGCCTCAAGCCGGGGATTCGACGGCGGGAAGAAAGTCAACGGCCGCAAACGGCACATCGTGGTGGACACCCTCGGGCTGCTGCTGGCCGTGATGGTCACCGCGACCTGCGCCACCGACCGGGACGCGGGTCAGACGCTGCTGGCCCAGCTGCGTGAACGGCACTGGCGCATCGCACTGGTGTGGGCCGACGGCGGCTACACTGGGCGCCTGGTCGACTTCGCCCGCGACGCCCTGCGCGTCGCGCTGAGTGTGGTTAAACGCAGCGACGACGCCGCCGGGTTCACGGTGCTGCCCAAGAGGTGGCTGGTGGAGCGGACGTTCGCTTGGCTGATGCGCTCACGCCGCCTCGCCCGCGACTACGAGGGCCGCACCGACACCTCGGAGGCGGTGATCCGATGGTCGATGAGCATGGTCATGAGCCGCCGACTCGCCCGGCGACCACGCTGAACATCCCTGGACGTTCCTCTGCCAGCCAGCCCCGCGCTGCCAGACGCTTCGCCTTCGACCGCACCCCTTCAACCTTCGCGGGAACCGGCTGAAGGCCCAGCCCTGCGGCAAGTTGCCGGCAGTCCATCGCCCCGGCGCCAGACCGCCCGTGGCCGGTCAGGATCTCCATGATCCTCCGGTAGTCCGGTGCCAGCACCGCAGCGGCGAGCCCATCGCGCCACACCGGGACCACCGAACCGGGCCCCGCAGCCGCGACCGGCACCGCAGGCTCATCGGACACGGCCACAGGCACGTCCACGTGACCGTGTGACTCCGCCAGGACCTCCCCGACCGTCTCACGGGCGATCACGAACCGCTCCCACACAGCCTCCGCCTCCCGCAGCTCGGCCTGAAGGGCTTCCACGTGCTGCCGAGCAGCGCGTTCGCGCTCTTCCAACAACCCCATCACCGACGGCATCCCGGAACCTCCACCGAAGAGACGACACGACCCCCCGTCCCTGCCGCCGAGAGACCGGCCCTATGCCTAACCAGCGGAAAAACACCCGTCACTCTCGGTACGACAACGGCTTCTAAGGGCCTTCTGACGTGGCGAGGTGTCCGATGGTTTGCTGTGGAGAGTGGACGGTGGGGTGGGCTGTGGGAGATCGCATGTCCGTTGCTGTCGCCGGCCAAGGTGAGGCTGCAAGAGAGACAGCGGCAGCACGGCGATAGGCCTAACGGGTGAAATTCTGTCGATCTCTTGTGGTGCAACGTGCGGTGGTGGGTTACTGCTGTTATCCGCGTTTCGGGCCGCCCATTCGGGTGTGTATTTGACCGGTGCCGGTCTGGGGCCGGTCGCCTGCTCGCTGTTGGCCCATGCGGTGGAGCAGACATTTCCGTGTGCGGGGGAAAGTTCCTCCGCCGACCTGAGGGAGTGTCATGTTCACCTTGACATCGCCATCGCCGCAGGCCGCTCAGGCGCGCGCTGCCGGGTTCACCGCCTCGTTCGCGGCGGGGGTCTCCATTCCCGTGGGTGACACGCCCCAGGGAATCGCCCTGACGCCCGGTGGGGCCCGCGCGTATGTAGCCAACCGGGGCTCGAACACGGTCAGTGTGATCGACACCGCCACGAACACCGTCACCGCCACCATCCCCACGGGGGCCGCTCCCACCTTCGTGGCGATCAGTCCGGACGGCACCCGGGCATATGTGACCATCAACGCAGACGGTCTGCTCAGCGTGATCGACACCGCCACGAACGCCATCGTCGCGGACGTCGCCGTAGCGGGAGCTTCGGTAGTAGCGGCCTCCCCGGACGGCACCCGCGTCTATGTGTCGGGACAGCCTACGAACACGGTCAGTGTGATCGACACCGCCACGAACACCGTCACCGCCACCGTCCCCGTGGGGGATGCGCCGATCGGCGTGGCCATCACCCCGGACGGGACGCGCGTCTACGTCGCGTGTCTCGCCTCGAACGCGGTGAGCGTGATCGACACCGCCACGAACACCACCACTGACACGATCCCCGTCGGTATCCTCCCCATCCTGCTGACGGTCGCCCCCGACGGGGCGCATGTCTACGTCACGAACGTCGGCGACTCCACGGTGAGTGTGATCGACACCGCCGCCAACACCGTCACCGCCACCATCGGCGTCAGCGCCCAGCCACGTTTGACGACGGTGAGCCCGGACGGCAAGCATGCCTACGTGGCGAATGCCGAGCCGGACACGGTGAGTGTGATCGACACCGCCACGAACGCCGTCGTCGAGAACATCGACTTCGGGGACGGACCCACCGTCATTGCGTTCGCCCCCGACGGCACACACGCCTACGTGACCAACTCCGTCGCGGGCACCGTCGGTGTCCTGGCCACGACCGTGATTCCCGACCAGGGCTCCACAGCCGGCGGCGCCACCGTGACGCTCACCGGCCACCACCTGGCCAACGCCACCGCCGTGCGCTTCGGCACCGCTCAGGGCGTCATCACCGCCAACACGGACACCTCGCTGACCGCCATCACCCCCGCGGGGTCCGGTGCCGTCCCCGTGACGGTCACCACCGCGGGCGGCACCGGCACCCTCGGACAGTTCTACTACCGGCCGGTCCCCGTCCTCACCGGTATCAGCCCCGCCGCGGGTCCCCTCGCAGGCAGCGACCAGGAGATCGTCATCACCGGCCGCAACCTCGACGGAGCCATCGATGTGTACTTCGGTCCCACCCGAGCCGTCATCCAAAGGGTCTCCGACACCCAACTCACCATCAGGGCCGCGGCGACTGCGGCGGCAGGCGGGGTCACCGTCACCGTGCGCACCCCCGGCGGCCGTGCCGAAGGCCTGTCCTACACCTACGTCGACCCGCCTACCGTCACCGGCGTCAGCCCCACCTCGGGACCGACCACCGGTGGCACCTCGGTGACCATCACCGGCACCGGCCTGGCCGCCACCGACCAGGTCACTTCAACGGCACCCCGGCACCCTTCGCGGTCCTCTCCGACACCACCGTGACCGCCACCTCCCCGCCCAGCGGCACCGAAGGCACCTTCGGCGTCACCGTCACCGGCCCCGGCGGCAACGCCACCGGATCGTTCACCTACGTCTCCGCACCCGATATCTGACCCACCGAGGCGTACGACTGGGGCGGTGAACAGGCCAGGTGCCCGGGCGGGGGCCGTCACGCTCCCCGCCCGGGCACCTGGCCTGTTCACCGCCCCAGTCGTACGCCTCGGTGGGTCAGATATCGGGTGCGGAGACGTAGGTGAACGATCCGGTGGCGTTGCCGGGGCCGGTGACGGTGACGCCGAAGGTGCCTTCGGTGCCGCTGGGCGGGGAGGTGGCGGTCACGGTGGTGTCGGAGAGGACCGCGAAGGGTGCCGGGGTGCCGTTGAAGGTGACCTGGTCGGTGGCGGCCAGGCCGGTGCCGGTGATGGTCACGAGGTGCCACCGGTGGTCGGTCCCGAGGTGGGGCTGACGCCGGTGACGGTAGGCGGGTCGACGTAGGTGTAGGACAGGCCTTCGGCACGGCGCCGGGGGTGCGCACGGTGACGGTGACCCCGCCTGCCGCCGCAGTCGCCGCGGCCCTGATGGTGAGTTGGGTGTCGGAGACCCTTTGGATGACGGCTCGGGTGGGACCGAAGTACACATCGATGGCTCCGTCGAGGTTGCGGCCGGTGATGACGATCTCCTGGTCGCTGCCTGCGAGGGGACCCGCGGCGGGGCTGATACCGGTGAGGACGGGGACCGGCCGGTAGTAGAACTGTCCGAGGGTGCCGGTGCCGCCCGCGGTGGTGACCGTCACGGGGACGGCACCGGACCCCGCGGGGGTGATGGCGGTCAGCGAGGTGTCCGTGTTGGCGGTGATGACGCCCTGAGCGGTGCCGAAGCGCACGGCGGTGGCGTTGGCCAGGTGGGGCCGGTGAGCGTCACGGTGGCGCCGCCGGCTGTGGAGCCCTGGTCGGGAATCACGGTCGTGGCCAGGACACCGACGGTGCCCGCGACGGAGTTGGTCACGTAGGCGTGTGTGCCGTCGGGGGCGAACGCAATGACGGTGGGTCCGTCCCGAAGTCGATGTTCTCGACGACGGCGTTCGTGGCGGGTGTCGATCACACTCACGTGTCCGGCTCGGCATTCGCCACGTAGGCATGCTTGCCGTCGGGCTCACCGTCGTCAAACGTGGCTGGCGCTGACGCCGATGGTGGCGGTGACGGTGTTGGCGGCGGTGTCGATCACACTCACCGTGGAGTCGCCGACGTTCGTGACGTAGACATGCGCCCCGTCGGGGGCGACCGTCAGCAGGATGGGGAGGATACCGACGGGGATCGTGTCAGTGGTGGTGTTCGTGGCGGTGTCGATCACGCTCACCGCGTTCGAGGCGAGACACGCGACGTAGACGCGCGTCCCGTCCGGGGTGATGGCCACGCCGATCGGCGCATCCCCCACGGGGACGGTGGCGGTGACGGTTCGTGGCGGTGTCGATCACACTGACCGTGTTCGTAGGCTGTCCCGAACATAGACGCGGGTGCCGTCCGGGGAGGCCGCTACTACCGAAGCTCCCGCTACGGCGACGTCCGCGACGATGGCGTTCGTGGCGGTGTCGATCACGCTGAGCAGACCGTCTGCGTTGATGGTCACATATGCCCGGGTGCCGTCCGGACTGATCGCCACGAAGGTGGGAGCGGCCCCGTGGGGATGGTGGCGGTGACGGTGTTCGTGGCGGTGTCGATCACACTGACCGTGTTCGAGCCCCGGTTGGCTACATACGCGCGGGCCCCACCGGGCGTCAGGGCGATTCCCGGGGCGTGTCACCCACGGGAATGGAGACCCCCGCCGCGAACGAGGCGGTGAACCCGGCAGCGCGCGCCTGAGCGGCCTGCGGCGATGGCGATGTCAAGGTGAACATGACACTCCCTCAGGTCGGCGGAGGAACTTTCCCCCGCACACGGAAATGTCTGCTCCACCGCATGGGCCAACAGCGAGCAGGCGACCGGCCCCAGACCGGCACCGGTCAAATACACACCCGAATGGGCGGCCCGAAACGCGGATAACAGCAGTAACCCACCACCGCACGTTGCACCACAAGAGATCGACAGAATTTCACCGTTAGGCCTATCGCCGTGCTGCCGCTGTCTCTCTTGCAGCCTCACCTTGGCCGGCGACAGCAACGGACATGCGATCTCCCACAGCCCACCCCACCGTCCACTCTCCACAGCAAACCATCGGACACCTCGCCACGTCAGAAGGCCCTTAGAAGCCGTTGTCGTACCGAGAGTGACGGGTGTTTTTCCGCTGGTTAGGCATAGGGCCGGTCTCTCGGCGGCAGGGACGGGGGGTCGTGTCGTCTCTTCGGTGGAGGTTCCGGGATGCCGTCGGTGATGGGGTTGTTGGAAGAGCGCGAACGCGCTGCTCGGCAGCACGTGGAAGCCCTTCAGGCCGAGCTGCGGGAGGCGGAGGCTGTGTGGGAGCGGTTCGTGATCGCCCGTGAGACGGTCGGGGAGGTCCTGGCGGAGTCACACGGTCACGTGGACGTGCCTGTGGCCGTGTCCGATGAGCCTGCGGTGCCGGTCGCGGCTGCGGGGCCCGGTTCGGTGGTCCCGGTGTGGCGCGATGGGCTCGCCGCTGCGGTGCTGGCACCGGACTACCGGAGGATCATGGAGATCCTGACACGGGCGGTCTGGCGCCGGGCGATGGACTGCCGGCAACTTGCCGCAGGGCTGGGCCTTCAGCCGGTTCCCGCGAAGGTTGAAGGGGTGCGGTCGAAGGCGAAGCGTCTGGCAGCGCGGGGCTGGCTGGCAGAGGAACGTCCAGGGATGTTCAGCGTGGTCGCCGGGCGAGTCGGCGGCTCATGACCATGCTCATCGACCATCGGATCACCGCCTCCGAGGTGTCGGTGCGGCCCTCGTAGTCGCGGGCGAGGCGGCGTGAGCGCATCAGCCAAGCGAACGTCCGCTCCACCAGCCACCTCTTGGGCAGCACCGTGAACCCGGCGGCGTCGTCGCTGCGTTTAACCACACTCAGCGCGACGCGCAGGGCGTCGCGGGCGAAGTCGACCAGCGCCCAGTGTAGCCGCCGTCGGCCCACACCAGTGCGATGCGCCAGTGCCGTTCACGCAGCTGGGCCAGCAGCGTCTGACCCGCGTCCCGGTCGGTGGCGCAGGTCGCGGTGACCATCACGGCCAGCAGCAGCCCGAGGGTGTCCCACCACGATGTGCCGTTTGCGGCCGTTGACTTTCTTCCCGCCGTCGAATCCCCGGCTTGAGGCCGGCACCGACGCGGCCGCCTTCACCGACTGTGCGTCGATGATGCCCGCGGTCGGCTCCGGATCCCGGTCCGCCGCCTCGCGGACCCGATCGCGGAACCGGTCGTGGAACTCGGCGACCAGGCCCTTGTCCCGCCAGCGTCGGAAGAAGGCGTAGACGCGGTCCCAGGCAGGGAAGTCCGCGGGCATCGCCCGCCAGGTGATGCCGCCCGCGACCAGGCAGCGCACCGCGTCGACCATCTGCCGGTGGCAGTAGCCCTCCGGCTGCCCGCCCCGGCCCTCCAGCCACTCCGGGACCGGCATTGCGTCGCGGACGACCGCCCACTCCGCGTCGCTCATATCGGACGGGTACCTCGGCCGCCTCTGCGGACGGTCCCCGGCATTCCCGAACCGGTGAGCGAGGCAATCACACGACTGAGCAACCGAACTGACCCGACCGACGCGAGGGCGTAGAACTGCGTCAACAGGGCCTCCTGGCGTGCTCATAGTCTTCGACAATCCCGAGCGGCACCAGAGGCCCTGCCTTCATGCACAGCACGCCACAAGATCACCTGGTCGAGCCGCCGCAATCGAACCTATGCTCACCAAGATCGGTACGACAACGGCTTCTAATAGGCGCCGTGGGTTGGCCGTTAGGCCAGTCTTGGCAGGGGCCGGGTGAGGGCCGCCGTCACGCGCGCCGGCCGCCAACGCCGGATCGAGGCCGAGACCGATCGGCTCCTTGAGGTCTTCCGCCGACCCTCGCTCCGCCAACCGGCCCTGGTGGAGACGGCGATGGGGCACCAGACACTCGCACTGCTCGCCCAGCTCGACGCGGCCTGCCGGGCCTGCGAGGACCTGGCGCGTGACACCGAAGAGCTCTTTCTTCAGCATCCCGACGCGGAGATCATCACGAGCTTTCCCGGTCTTGCCGTGCTCACCGGCGCTCGGATACTCGCCGAGATCGGGGACGACCGCACCAGGTTCGACACCGCCCGCGACCTGAACGCCTACGCCGGAAGCGCCCCGGTGACCCGTGAATCCGGCAAGAGCCGCCGTGTCAGCCATCGCCGGATCAAGAACAGGCGCCTGGCCGAGACCGGCCGGCACTGGGCGTTCGCCGCGCTCACCGCCTCACCCGGAGCCCATGCTCACTACAACCACCGACGAGACACCGGCGATCGCTACCACGCCGCCCTCCACCGCCTCTTCAACCGCATGCTCGGCCAGCTCCACCACTGCTTGACGAGCCATCAGAAGTTCGACGAAGCGATCGCCTTCGCCCCGCCGCTACTGCCCCCGCTCGCAGCAGCTGCTTGACCCGATAGCTGCATGGGGTGTCTTGTCAGCCAGAACCACGTCCGGGGTCGTTCTGGGCCGCCCGACCGGTCTGGGCACCCGTAAGCGGGCCATGACCTGTGGGAAGGCGGGTGCGTCACCGGCCTGGCCGGGTGTGATGGCGCACGCAAACGGTCGGCAGCGGCTGTCGGCCGCGAGGTGGATCTTGGTGGTCAGTCCGCCGCGGGACCGTCCGAGGGCATGATCGCGCGGCTCGCCGGCCGGGGCCCCTTTTGACGAGCCCCGGCGGCGTGCTGGTGAGCGCGGACGATGGTGGAGTCGACCGCGACGATCCAGTCCAAGTCGCCCTCGGCGTCGGCCTGCGTGAGCAGGGCGGTGAACACCTTCTCCCAGGTGCCGTCAGCGGCCCATTTCCTCAGCCGGTTGTGGGCGCCCTTCCACGAGCCGAAGTGCTCGGGAAGGTCCATCCACGGTGTCCCGGTGCGGTACTTGAACGCGATCGCGTCGATCACCTGCCGGTGATCACGCCACCGCCCACCCCGCCGAGGTGTCCGGTCCGGCAACAGCGGTTCGATCCGTGCCCACTGGGCGTCAGTCAACGACACACCAGACCAACAATCAGATGATCCGAAGGAAACGGCCTTGCCGGCGCAGACAACCGGATGACCCGGCTCGTGGTAGCTCACCATGATCCGCCGGTACGGACACGGGTGCCTTGCTCGTGATCAGGACCGGGGCGTCTACCGGCCCACCAAAGCGGCCTCGCAGGGGGTGTCGATATCTCACTCACCCCCTTCGCGCTCAGATCTCCGCTGCCTGACCTCATGCCGCGGCGAATCTCCTCGACGAGAATGCCGTCCGATTCGCTCAGACCGAGATAGGTCCACGAAATCCCAGCGTCAGCGAGCACCTCGGCTTGGCCCGGCCCTCGGCGATCACTTCACGCGGGAAGCGGTTGTAGCGCTTCGCATTGCACTGCCCCGTACCCATCCGCAGGCCCTTTTCGCCTCGTCCCTCTGCTCAGCTCCACGCTCCGGCCACATTGCGTGGCAGTTCGTCGTCTCGTACGGCGTGCCCGGGTTGGGCTGTGCATTGGTCTGTCCGGGTGATAGTCGAGTCAAGAGGGTGGTGTTCCATTGGCCATTTCGGGTTAATGGTGGTGACCATTCCGGTGGGTTGCCCATCTCTCCGGGGAGAGATGGGCAACCCCTGTGGCGCGCGGGTGCGTGGTACATGTCGGCGTGCCCGCTTTCTGTCCCGGTGTGCAAGCGGTGATCCGGTTCGCGTATACCGGCGCCATGCGACGCGGGCCCCGGTGGGAGTTCTTGGGCGGCCCTCTCAGCTGAGAGAGGTTTGTCATGGAACCGATTACGGGTTGGTGGGGAGCTCCGGCGGTAGCCGGCGGGGTTCGGCCGGTTGTACCGGCCGGTGGATCCGAGGTGGCCGCGGTACGGGGGCTTGCGGTCGCGCCGTTCAGTGCGGCGTTCTCCACGGTGACGATCCCGGCGGGCACGAGCCCGCTGGCGGTGGCGGTGGCCCCGAACGGCAACGTCTACGTCGGCAACGCCAATTCGAGCAACGTGACCGTGATCAGCAGCACCACGAACACCGTCCTGGCCACCGTCCCCGCCGGCTCAGGCCCGGCCATGATTGCGGTGGCGCAGAACGGCAACGTCTACGTCACCAACCAGAGCTCGAACAACGTGACGGTGATCAGCAGCGCCACGAACACCGTCCTGGCCACCGTCCCCGTCGGCGGGGGCCCGTTCGCACTGGCGGTGGCGCCGAACGGCAACGTCTACGTCGCCAACAGCACGTCGAACAACGTGACGGTGATCAGCAGCGCCACGAACACGGTCCTGGCCACCGTCCCCGTCGGCGCGGTCCCGGACGCGGTGGCGGTGGCGGCGAACGGCAACGTCTACGTCGCCAACCGGAACGCGAACACCGTGACGGTGATCAGCAGCGCCACGAACACCGTCCTGACCACCCTCCCCACCGGTGGGTTCCCGGGCGCGGCGGCGGTGGCGCCGAACGGCAACGTCTACATCGCCAACCAGACCTCGAACAACGTGACGGTGATCGACAGCGCCACGAACACGGTCGTGGCCACCGTCCCCGCCGGCACGGTCCCGGGGGTGATCGCGGTGGCGCCCAACGGCAACGTCTACGTCACCAACACCGTTTCGAACAACGTG
Organism: Streptomyces caniferus; assembly: GCF_009811555.1. GTDB lineage: Bacteria > Actinomycetota > Actinomycetes > Streptomycetales > Streptomycetaceae > Streptomyces > Streptomyces caniferus. The sequence continues at coordinate 18,634 of NZ_BLIN01000010.1, forward strand.
ACGGTGATCGACAGCGCCACGAACACGGTCCTGGCCACCGTCCCCACCGGCGGGGGCCCGTTCGGGGTGGCGGTGGCGCCGACCGGCAACGTCTACGTCGGCAACAGCAGTTCCAACAACGTGACGGTGATCAGCAGCACCACGAACACGGTCCTGGCCACCGTCCCCGTCGGCGCGTTCCCGTTCTCGGTGGCGGCGGCGCCGAACAGCAACGTCTACGTCACCAACGCCAACTCGGCGAACGTGACGGAGATTTCGCCGTTGACGGTGACGACCTCGCCGGCGGCGCCGGTGGGCGGGCAACGGTGACGTTCAGCATTTCCGGGGGGACCCCGAACGGGAGCGCGGTGGTGGACTTCGGGGACGCCAGCCCCACGGTCACCGTCCCCCTGGACGCCACCGGGAGCGGGCAGACCACCCCACCTACACCGCCGGTACGTTCACCGCGACCGTGAACGGCAACCCCACCCCCGTCACCGTGAGCCCCAACCCCACCACGACGACGCTGTCGGTGACGCCGAACCCCTCCACCTGCGGTCAGAACGTGACCGCATGCGCGACCATCACCCCGGCACCAGCCACCACCACAGTGCCGACCGGCACGGTCACCTTCACCCTCCCCAACGGCCAGACCCAGATCGTCCCCGTCAACGCATCGGGGCAGGCCTGCTTGACCACCACCGCCCTGACCACCGGCACCCTCACCGCCACCTACAACGGCGACAGCTGCTTCACCGGCTCCAACGCCAGCACCCCCGTCACCGTGAACCGCACCCCCACAAAGCTGACCGCGCAGCCAGGCACGATCCGGCTCCGGCTGACCCCGCTGCCCGAGTTCTACATCCCCACCCTCAGCGCCACCCTGACGACCACCTCGGGGATGCCGGTGGCCGGTCAGCCGGTGACCTTCACCGCCACCACGCTCTTCGGCCCGGTCAACCTCGGCACCGCCGTCACCGACGCCAACGGCACCGCCACCATCCACAACGCCATCGTCCCCGTCTTCGCCATCGCCACCCCCTTCTACACCGCCACCTTCCCCGGCACTTCCTGCTACACCGCCGCAACCGACCACGGCATCCTACTGTTCATCCCCCTCCCAGGCTGACCTCGTCGGCTCCGAAAACCCCAGGTCACCTTGTCTGCTGCGACGGGAGGAACGCCTCGCGACCCAGCTGCACGAGTTGGCCGCCCGGACCCGGCCCTCCTCTCGTGCATGCCGTCGATGGGGCCGGAATCCGGCAACGGCGCATCTGCGAGGCTGAAGGCGTCGAGGTGCCGTACCAGGAGGTCGCTCGCAGCTATGAGCTTTCTCTGGGCTCGGACCGTTGCGTGAGCGCGGGCGCTAGGGGTTAGTACAGCTCAGCGCCGGTGCAGCCCACCGTATCGAGTGCAACAGGTGTGGCGCCACCGCTGGATCGAGGGATCCATCTCGCGTCTCCGGCGGATGTCAGCGTGTGCTGCTGTCCCGTCGCAAACGATCTGGTTCGCGGCTCAGATCACTGGGCGGAGACCTTGTGGACGTGGTGTCGTCGGGGTTCAGCCGTCGCCCCTCCGCAGACAGCACTTCCAGTGCGCGGAGGCATCCCGAGATCACCATCGTCTGGGCAGACTCCGCCTACGCCGGAAAGCTCGTGACCTGGGCAAAGAAGTGCCTCAGCCTCACGATCAAGACCGTGAGCCGCCCCAAGGACGCCTCCTGGTTTATCGTGCTGCTGGTTCGTCGAACGAATATGGGCCTGGATGATGCACGCCCGCCGACATGCACGCGACTACGAACGACTCGTCCAGCACTCCGAAACTTTGATCACTTGGGTGGCGATTACCTCATGACCAGGCGTCTCGCCAGGGGCAAGAAGAATCCGAACCGCCTGCCTATCACCCCGCCCCAGGTGGCGCACGCAGCCTGCGCATACTGCTGGCGGGTTCTGCTACGGCCCAGAGTTCATCCCCGATTTCCGGCATCGGGACGCTGGCGCCCTCCTTCTCTGCCTTTCCGTCCGGGTCCCCCGACTTCTTCATGGCGCGGAGGAAATCGCTGGCCTTGCCCGCGTCCGTGAAACCGGCGGCAATAAGGGACAGCCCGGCGTCCGGATCCCCCATCAGATAGCCGACGGCCTCGGTCGCGACCAACCCTGGAGCTTGCCTTAACGTCACGTGCTCGGGCGGCTTGGGCCGTGTCCACTTTGCCGGCACGCTCCCAGGGCCGGGGATTACCTGACGCAGATCTGCGGCGCTCAGCGCCGTCACAGCTCTTTCCTGACCGGGGTCGCCCCCGGTGACCAGCCGTGTCCCGCCGTAGATTCCCAAGATGACCAGGGCGAGAAAGGCCAAGGCGGCACCGGCCAGGGACAGACGGACGTTGCGTGTGTTGTGGAACGTCACGGGCCCGAGGGCGATTGTCTGGTTACCCCGCATCGTTGTGCCGTCAATCGTGATGCTGCCAGAGGCCGAGCGTGAGGAGGTGGCAGTCGGGGGCTCTTCCAAGGCTGCGGAGATCTTCCGGGCGAACTCCGGGTCAGCCTCCAACTCGGCTCGCAGCACGGATCTGAGTGAGGCTGTCGCCTCCGGGCTTCCGGGCTGGTCGTCGACTGCCTGTACTGCCGAACGGCCACGTTCATCTGTCGCGAAGCGCTCGCGCACGATGTCTGATACCGCTTGTCCCACCCCGGTACCCACCGAAGTCAGAGCCCCGCCAGCCATCTGCGTGAAGATCTGAACCACTGTCTCAACCATCAGCACCCCCAACTGTGTTTGCAACAACGTCCATTGTTGCCGTGGGAAGGTCGCCCTGGTGCCAAATGACTCAGCCCGGCGCACCGTACGCCGCGGTATGAGACACCGCGAAAAACCACAGAGCCCGCCGGACTGCAAGCTGCCAGCCTGGACTGCGGACGAGTTCCGCACGAGGGGCACACATCCCGTCCGCCCGAGCCACGAGAAGTTCGGGCAGGACCTTGTCCTCATCGCCGGTGTCCGGCTCGGTGCTGTCCGTCTCCTCACCCGTCCATACCCCGACACAGCCATCGCGTCTCGACGGTTCGAGTTCAGAAACAGGTTCTGACCTTGTTCTTTAAGGTCCAGGTACTCGGTATGCATTGCGTCTGGAGGGGGTGTGCGGTCCTCGGGCCGCACATGTGGTGCCAGAGTCTCGACTGAGTTCGGCCACCCCGGGGTCTGCTCCGACTCAAACGTGAGAAGCAGACGTCCGCTCCTGGACTTCATCCTGTAGCGGACGCCGGAACCGGCTGCCATCGGTACGTCCTGTTGCGTTCTGGACAGCCGCCCCATGCCACTGGAAGATGGCGCGTACACGTGAGCCATGCCGGGGGAGGGCAACAGGGTGAGACCAGACGACATGGACGAGCCTGAGAGTAGGCGGCCCTGGGAACGTGCGCGGGCGAGTGGAGCCCCGGGGTCCGCTGGAATTGGTGGTCCGGGCCAGACCTGGGGGCCCGGGCATCCTCCAGTACCTCCTGGGGCGCAGATGCCCGAGCCGGTCCGGCGGTTGCGTGTGCTGATGATGATCCTCGGTGCCATGCAGGCCGTACTCGGTCTTGCTCTGGTGACCAATAGCGTTGCCGTCGCCACTTCAATCTGGGGCGAAGGTGACGCATCGACTCCGTGCTGTCAGACTCCGGGTGAGGCACACGCGGGGCGAGTCGTCTTTGCCGGGATCCTCGTGCTGGCCGTGGCCGCGTGGGGCATCCTCACCGCCCTCAAGTTCCCGACCCGACACCCCAACCTGCGAGTCTCGGCCTTCGTATACGGCTGGACCGCCCTCCCTTTCGCCCCTGCGTTTTACCGGGTGATACCCATCCTCGGGGTGATTTGGCTGGTGCCCGCGATCTTGGCCCTCATCTGGCCTAACCAGCCGGAGAGCCGGGCCTGGTTCGACGGTCGAGCCGGGTCTGCGCCTTGAATCGCAGACAGGAGCCCCGGGCGGCGGCCACCACACCCCGCTGCCCCTTTGCGGATTGATCTCACTGCGGACCTGGGCTCGCGCGGAGGCTGAGCGGCCACGAGCCCGTCGACCGTTCAACTCAAAGGCAGCGATCGGTGCTGCAGCACTCGTAACAGCCGCCGTGGGCGGACCTGAACCTATTGCTGCGTCATTCCTGGCCACCGTGGGTACCCCTATCGCTGCGATCCGGGGCGTTCGATCAGCGGACGCCTCTCGCGAGGGAGACGAGACGCCTGGAGTTCCAGGCTGGATCATGGATGGGTTGACGCTGCTCCATCGCAGGCTTGCCGATCAGCTTCGGAACGACAGGCCTCGGGAGTGACCGGCGAGCCCAGCGGCTGCCGGAACAGGTTGACCAGCAGGAAGTCGCTGCCGCCCGAGCCCAGCACGTCGTGACGCTCCATCATGTACAGGTCGAGCGCCTGCACCACCAGGAAGTCCACCGGCAGCACGAACGCCTTGCGTGACTTCGAGTACGCCCGGTTCGGGTTCTCCCGGCGCACGACATGCACGTGGGCGCCTTCCACCGCGCAGCCCAGGGCCCGGGAGTCCATCAGCAAATGCATGTCCGATCGGCGAAGGCCGGCCGCCTGCCCACGCCGCAGCCCCGCCCGTCCCAACAGCAGGACGATCAGCCGGTCCCGGGCCGAGCGGCAGGCCCGAACATCGCGACGATCTCCTGGTCCGAGGCGCGGTCGACAGCGGTCTCCGGTTCCTGGAGCCGGTGCCGGGCCCGCAGCCGGTAGCGCATCCCCTCGCTTTCCCCACGCGCCTGCGCAGGGAGATCCCGGTCATCCCCAGCTCGTAGAGGAGTTCCATCACCCACGCCGGGGCCTTCTTCGAGATCACCGCGTGCACCAAAAATCCCCGCACGGAGGTCAGGACCTTGTTGATCCGGCTCTCACGCCGCACCTGCTTCGAGCCCGGCCCCGGCACGACCACGCGCACCGACTCATCGCCGCCCGGATTCCACTTCAGCCACAGCATGAACAGCCCCAGGTCGCGGGCCGCCGTACGCCATTCCCGGCGAGTGTCCCGGCACCACCGCAGATACAACACGATCCCACCGGCGTAGGACTTCGTGGTCTCGACCGCGCGGCTCCGCCCAAAGCGCAGCTCGCGCAGGAACGCATCCGCCTCCGCGACCACGCGTAGTTCGTCGTCCAGAACCGTCCAGTACGTACTTCTGAAGGCACCCGCACGGGCAGCGCCTGCATCCGAACCCCTCTCTCTGCGCGCAACGATCTACCGCGGAGCCACACCCCCGGAGAACCGTCGCAGCACCCCCAACGAAGAGGGGATCTGCGACGTCACGCAACAGGGAACGGTCCCCCAGAGAACGAGGCTCCGGATGGCCGCACGTCGTGCTGAACGACAGCGATCTCGCGGATCTGCCCTTCCCGGCGTGAAGACGATCGAGGTGCTCGGCTTCCTGCCGTCGAACCAGATCGACCCCGTCGCATGGGACAGGTCGTACTTCCTGAGGCGTCGAGGAAGCCGGCGCCGCCCGTACCGGTTGTTGCGGACGCGATGAAGCA